>NZ_JAFCUP010000010.1:0-100657 GCF_049896585.1 Flavobacterium sp. DSR2-3-3 | reverse complement strand
GTAGTTTTGATCTAATAATACACCGATTGTGTATCTTTGTTCGCTGGTTAAGTGGCTCATTATTTACAACTTTGGTCAGGAGCAAATAAAGAACATTTATTCCATTCGAGAGAGAGGGCCTTTTAAAAGTCCTTTCTTTTGAAAAAATGTCTTTATCTCCCCCCTAAAAGTTGCATTAATTAGTTGAATCTAGTATCTGAAAGAAATTTATTTTTTCAACATCAAATAAGCCAGTCCTGAATCATTCAGTAGTCGTTCCATTTCAGATTGCATAATCTCTTGAATATCTTGTTTTATCTGCAGATAATTTCGCTTTACCATCGAAGTATCAATCTTTATTAGTATTGCAATATCTTTATAATTAGCCTCTTCTTTTTTTGGCGCATCATGGTCATTGAGTATTTCACAATGAAATGTTTTTAATTTAATTTTGCAGTCAGGATCATCAGCAACCATACCGACGAATTCACCGGAACTTAAGTAAGAAATGGTAGAAGGCGGGACGGCCGACTCTAATTGTTTCGAACGGCTTATGGAGATGTCAACGCTGTTAATAGATAGTGGTTCTCTGACTTGCATAATCTTACCAAAACGTTAAGACAATTGCTTGGCAGTGTCACCAGTTAATTGACCGCTAACAATGTTTCCAGTGATAGGGTGCAAATGGATTTTAAGGAAGCTGACAGTGCGGGCAATTTCAAACTGAATCAGTATCATCAAAATTATGGTTATGATCTGTAGGTAGCACTGTCCAAACATCCAATCAAGGAACTGAATACTCGTAAATTTAAAGAAGATTTAATGGATTCCCTAAAAAAAGGAAACTTACAATCGGCCACTTTCGTGAAAGACGGTAAAGAAGTCAAGCATTATATTGAAGCTAATCCACAGTTTAAAACCATCAATGCATATAATGGAAATCTAAAACGTATTGACAACCGCCAGACGAAAGAGGAAAAGCAATCAGAAGGACAAAATACCTCACAGAAGCAGGACAATAAAAAACAGAGTCAAAATACTGATGACGATGGACCTGCCGCTCCCCAGGAAGCCAAAAAGAGAAAAAGAAAACAGTCTAATTCAACGTAGATTTTGATGGAACTACTAAAGCCCTTATCCGATTTCTTTAAAGCAATAGAGAATGACTACCGTATTGCATAACGCATATTGGTATTTATGTTGCACTATTGTAGTTTAGAGCGGGTAAGGGTTTTAATAATCCAATACAAGCGTACCGATATGAAATTATGGATTTAGCGAAGATCGCTTCGCCAAAAACATACTATAAATGTATGCTGGAACTCAACGAGTATGGTTATATTATTTACAAGTCCACCCGCAAGCGAAATTAAGGGAGTACTATTTATTTTCCATATTCTCTATTTGATGTAGAAGTTAAATTTCCAAAGGAAAAGAGCTATGAAAAAGTTAACAATTGAGGAGCTTACCAAAGTAGTAGAAACGTTATTTGGGAAAATTGAATGTATTGAGATCTTAATGAAGGAAAAGAATTTACTTTACAAAAAAAATGATCGTGCAAAAAACGGTTTAAAATTAGAAAAATGTATTTCAAACTTCAATAAAAGAGATTTGGCGCAGTTCTTCTATATTCTTATGGATGAAAAAATTTTATTTTTTGATGCAAAAGCAGAAAATTCTAATAGGAGTAAAATGCAGCATTTTGTACAAACAAACTTTACGTATGTTGGGGATTCTAAAATGCAAATAAATATTGAGAATATCAGTAAACAATTTTCTGAATCTAAAGGCTTTACTTATCGAGATAAACAGTAACAATTTCTAGATAAAATTAACGAATCGACTTACAACTATAGGAATGAGGATTTAAAGAAGCTATTTGGATTGTCAAATAACAGCATTATTAAATACCGACAAACGGGAATTTTACCCTATACTAAACTCGGTGACTTATATTTGTAAGAAGCTATTAAAATTAAAAAAAATATCATCCGAAAACGAGCAATGAAAATGGAATTTTGATCTGTGTTTTGCTTTATATATATGTTATATTACAAAATATTTGATAAATGATACTATTAGAAATAACAAAAGGATTCCAATTGGAATACTTTTGTTATTTAGTTGGATTTTACTTGAAAGTATCTTGTATTTGGAGATCAGCTGTATTTTTGCTTTAGTTTTGACATATCCTCCATTACATTTACATCTAATACTTTTGCATAATGTTGTGTTTGCTTAATATTAGTATGACCCATCATGGATGAAACATTTTCTATCCTCACTCCGTTCCCTAAGGTTACCGTAGTTGCAAAAGTATGTCTTGCGACATACCACGTCAGATTTTTAGTTATACCGCACAAATCAGCAATCTCCTTAAGATAAGCATTCATTTTCTGATTAAAAATCTGAGGTATTAATCCAATCTGGAGATGTTTGTACTTATCAATAATCTTCAGGGTGGGAGGTAGGATAGGAACATTTGCTCTAATTGCTGTTTTTGCCCTATTAGTCATAATCCAAAGTGCATCACTACTATCCTGAAATATATTACTTGCCGTAAGGTTAGAGGCGTCAACTGGGGCATAACCCGTTTAGCAACTAAAAAGGAAAACATCCTTAACGCGCTCCAATCGTTTTACTGAAAATTTCTTATTCTCAATTCGATCTAATTCTTCATGTGTTAGAAATACAGCATCTTTGATACTTAACTTTCCATCGTAAAGATTAAATGGATTCTTCTCCATTAATCCCATTCTAATACAATAATTACAGGCAGTTTTGTACATTCTCATATACTTTACCATCGAGTTATTTTTAATGCCTATTCTTCCTTTAAAACTACTTTCATACTTTAGGTACGATTCAAGATTGTAAACAAAAGCGCTGGAAATCTCATTAGAATGAAGATCCTCGACTCCATACTGCTGCTTCATAAAGTTTACGAGTAATTCCTTGGAACGTCCATACTTTTGGAATGAAGCTTTAGATCGCTTTCCAGCCGTTACTTTTTTTTCAAAGAAAGCATTGTGCTTATCCATGATTTCTAAAATGCTCGAGCCTTTTGTTTGACTAGTGGTTTTACCGTTAAATTCATTTTTAACCTATACCGGTGAAATATCAGAACTTACCTTAGCTAGTTCATTAAATTTCTTTTCGATATTCAATTGGAAAAGATCCAAGCTGTGTTTTAATACCTTTTCCTTTTCAAGTTTAAGCACCGTTCTGAGGTTTTTGGTAAACAGCCAACTTTCTTTTAGAATTGATTTACCGGTTGTCATCGTGATGGACTGTTGGTTGTAAGAGATACGGGCAAAAATGGGAGATTCTCCCTTTTTGTTAGCTTTTCCAGCTTTGAGATAAAAAATTACTTTTAACATAACTTCTTGTTTTTAAATTAATAATCAAATTGATTTAAAAACTTTGAGAGTTGCTAGTGTCGGCGGGGAATTCCCGGGGAATTCTTGCGATTTGGTGACCCTATTTTCTCGAAAATGGATTAAAATAAAATAGGGTCACCAATAGGGTCACTGTTCTTTGATTCTATATGTGTATTTTGACACATTATAAAAAACGAAAAAGCCTTTAAATACTACTATTTAAAGGCTTTTGACTTTTAAAGTTTCTTTTGAAACCTTATGTGGCGGAGAAAGAGGGATTCGAACCCCCGGACCTGTTACAGTCAACAGTTTTCAAGACTGCCGCATTCGACCGCTCTGCCATTTCTCCAGGATGTCGCATTCATTGTCTGATTGCGAGTGCAAATATAAGAACCTTTTTTGGTTATGCAAATCTATTTTTAGAAAAAAAGCATCTATTTTTTGGACTAATTTTTAAAGGTTTCATTTTGTATACTTTAGATAAAAATATTTTTATAATTTTTTTTAAAATGAATTTAATAATTTACATATTCTTTAATTTCTAATCCATATCCAATCATTCCAACGCGTTTTGTTTGCTCAGTATTGGATAATAAACGGATTTTTGAAATATCAATATCATGTAAAATTTGAGCACCAATACCAAAATCTTTATTATCCATCTTTATTTGTGGTGCTTTAAATTCTCCTTTCGCTTGCAGTCCTTTCAATTCTACAATCCGATTCAATAAGTCTATTGATTGCGCTTCCTGATTAATAAATAAAACCGCCCCTTTTCCTTGATCATTTATCAATTGAAACATACCGTCTAATTTCTTATTGACATCATTGGTCAATGTTCCTAAAATATCATTATTGACTAAAGTAGAATTGATTCTGGTAAGTATTGGTTCACCAATATTCCAGTTGCCTTTAGTCAGGGCAATATGTATTTGTTTGTTAGTGGTTTGTTGGTATGCACGTAATCTGAATGTACCAAAACGAGTTTCAATATCAAAATCTTCTTTTTTAACAATTAAGCTGTCATGTTGCATTCTGTAAGCGACTAAGGATTCGATTGAAACTAATTTTAAATCGAATTTTTTTGCCACTTCGACTAATTGGGGAAGACGTGCCATTGTTCCATCTTCATTCATGATTTCCACAATTACTCCAGCTGATTTAAATCCAGCTAAACGAGCAAAATCAATTGCTGCCTCTGTATGGCCTGTTCTTCTCAAAACACCACCCTGTTTGGCAATTAGAGGAAAAATATGTCCGGGTCTTGCTAAATCATGTGGTTTCGTTTCTTGATTTACAAGTGCTAAAATTGTTTTTGCTCTATCAGCTGCTGATATTCCAGTTGTAACGCCGTTTCCTCTTAAATCTACCGAAACTGTAAAAGCGGTCTCCATTGGATCCGTATTATTGGTCACCATCACATGCAATCCTAATTCTTTACAACGGCTTTCTGTCAACGGAGCGCATATTAATCCGCGACCATGAGTAGCCATGAAATTAATCATTTCGGGTGTTACTTTTTCGGCTGCAGCCAAAAAATCTCCTTCATTTTCACGATCTTCATCATCAACAACTATAATAATTTTTCCTTGACGAATATCTTCTATTGCTTCTTCAATTGTGTTAAGTTGAATTTTATTTAAGTCCATTTCGGGTGTTAGTTTTGTGATGGGAATATTTTTTTTATTACTTTTTGGAATGGAGCTAAAATAACATCCATATTTATTAAACCAATATCGTTTGTAGCTCTGTAAGTCAATAAAACAGCTAATGGTGTTAGTATAAATGAGGATAACCAAGCTCCCATAAATGGAGTCATTCCGTTTTCCTGAGCAATCCTTTTTCCAAAAGTATTTATAAAATGAAAGGTTATAAATATAAAAACAGCAAAAACTATTGGAAGTCCTAATCCTCCTTTTCTAATAATTGCTCCTAATGGCGCTCCTATAAAGAACATTAGAAAGCAAGCATATACGATTACAAATTTATCGTAAAAAGCCAATAAATGTCTGTTTATATTTTTCTGCTTATTGAACAATTCGGTTTTAGAAGAATCAATGGAATAGCTGGTGCTGATCACATTACTGCTGGCGATTTTTAAAATATCCGATTTTTGTTCGTTGGTGTATAATGATAGAATATCATCTGGAAGTGGTTTACTTTTTTTGGCTGCTTGTACTGATTTTTTTTTCTCTGGAAATCCAATTCTTGCATTGCTGTTTTCGGTGAACGTAATGATTTCCGTTTTCATATTTTTATTTAATGAATCTAAAGTGTAATTTAGTTCATTAACGGTAAGCATGGTATTTGTGTTGGCAACAGATTCGTCATTTACATCCACTTTATTCAGTTCAGATAAATCTATATTTATAATTTGCTTTCTAAAGGAGCTTTTTGCAAAAGGCATCTTACTGCGATCTTCATATTTTTTTGGAACGATATCTTCGTAATAATATCCTTTGTTAAGCACTAATTGCAGAATACTGGATTCTTCACTACTAATTAATTCTCCATTTTTGGCTTTGATTACAGTTTTACTTCCATCACCAATTTTAGATTTTTTGTGAATAGTTATTCCGGTCAGAATATTTCCTTCTGCGCCACTTTTTTTGTTGACTTTTATATTATAAAAACCAACATCATTAAATTGTCCTTCGGCGATAGCCAATGCTGGTTTGACTTGTGCGATATTTTTTCGAAAATTAATAAACTTGTATTCAGCATAAGGAATAATATTATTCGAAAAGAAAAAGGCCACGATACTTAATAAAACGATGAATACAGTGAGACTTCTCATGGCTCGTTGAAGCGAAATTCCCGAAGATTTCATTGCTGCAAATTCATAATTTTCAGCCAAATTTCCAAAAGTCATTATGGAAGATAAAAGTATAGAAAGTGGTAAAACCAACGGTACAATTCTAGGCATGGAAAAGGCCAGGAACTTAATAATCATTAATAGATCTAAATCTTTCCCGGCCAATTCTGATATAAATAACCAAACGGTTTGAAGTATAAATATAAAAAATAGGATTACAAATACCGTAATAAATGTAGTCAAAAAGGTTTTTAATAAGTATTTGTCAAGAATTTTCACTTAGCGCATTAATCTAATTTGTTGATGTAGTAATTTGGATATTTACTTCCCGCAAATGTAAATTGATTTTTTGACAAAGGTTGGTTGGTTTTGAAAGAATTAACCGTTAAAGTTGTTTTTGTGCCTTTTTTGCCCATTTCTATTAAATTGTAAATGTGTTTCGTTTGAACATCAATTCCCAATAATACTTCTTTTCTTTGATCTTTAGCATTTAACGGAATCAATTTAATATATTGAATTTTTCTGCCTTTTACATTTTGCAAAATATCCATATTATATCTGTAACCCGTATTAAAAAAAGTCAACATTTTTGATGGAGTTATGGCATTATCGTCTTTTTCATTTACTGCTGAAATGGTAATTTCTTCATCTTCGGGAACAATAGTATATGTTTTTTTACCATCAAAAATTTTAGTAACTCCCATGAAATTTAAAACATATTGATTTCCTTTCATCGTAACATTTCCTTTACTGTCCTGATTGATGTTTTCTTTGGCGTTATTCAAGGAGTATTTAAAATCAATAGCAATATTATCATAACTTTTAACTTTAGCAGTAACTTGATTTAAAAGGTCTTTTGCTTTTTTATCTTGTGCTTGAACTGAAAAAGTAAGAATAAATATACCCGCTAATAAAAGGAACTTTTTACCCATATTTTGTATGTTGCTTTTTTTAGAATCTTGAATTTTTGATTTCATCGTAATTATTTGTTTTTTTCATTGTTGAAAAATTGATCAAGAGAACTCATGTCCAGAATGTTAACACTGCGTGCTTTACTTCCTTCAAAAGGGCCTACAATTCCAGCAGCCTCGAGTTGATCGATTAATCTTCCTGCTCTATTGTATCCTAATTTAAGTTTTCTCTGTAATAAGGAAGCTGATCCCTGTTGTGCATTCACAATGATTTCAGCGGCCTCTCTAAACAAAGTGTCTCTGTCGGAAATATCCATATCAAGATTAATGCCACTTTCCTCACCAACGAACTCAGGAAGTAAATAAGCAGTAGCGTAAGCTTTTTGGGAACCTATAAAATTAGTAATTTTCTCCACTTCAGGAGTGTCGATAAACGCACATTGTACCCTTACCACATCATTTCCATTGGTGTAAAGCATATCACCACGTCCTATTAACTGATCCGCTCCTTGCGTATCCAAAATGGTTCGGGAATCAATTTTTGAGGTCACTCTAAATGCTATTCTCGCAGGGAAATTGGCTTTAATTAAACCTGTAATTACATTTACAGATGGTCTTTGTGTCGCTATAATTAAGTGTATTCCAATGGCTCGCGCCAGTTGTGCCAAACGAGCTATAGGAACTTCCACTTCTTTGCCTGCAGTCATAATCAAATCGGCAAACTCATCAACTACAAGAACAATATAGGGTAAAAATCGGTGTCCGTTTTCAGGATTCAGTTTTCGAGCCTTAAATTTATCGTTGTATTCTTTGATGTTACGGACCATCGCATCTTTTAACAAAGAATAACGGTTGTCCATTTCTACGCAAAGGGAATTTAATGTATTAACTACTTTTGCATTGTCCGTAATAATAGCGTCATCCATATCTGGAAGTTTTGCTAAATAGTGTCTTTCGATTTTGTTAAAAAGTGTAAGCTCTACTTTTTTAGGATCTACCAAAACAAATTTAACTTCAGCGGGATGTTTTTTGTATAACAGCGAAGTCAAAACGGCATTCAAACCAACTGATTTTCCTTGACCAGTAGCTCCTGCCATCAATAAGTGAGGCATTTTGGCTAAATCCACTACAAAAGTTTCGTTAGAGATTGTTTTTCCAAGAGCGATTGGTAATTCCATTTCAGCTTCTTGAAATTTGGCAGATCCGATAACACTTTTCATAGAAACCATCGTTGGATTCTTGTTAGGAACCTCAATTCCTATGGTTCCTTTTCCCGGAATAGGAGCGATGATACGAATTCCTAAAGCCGAAAGTGACAGCGCAATATCATCTTCTAAACTCTTGATTTTTGAAATGCGAATTCCCGCTTCCGGTACAATTTCATATAATGTAACCGATGGGCCAACGGTCGCTTTTATTTGAGCAATTTCTATTTTATAATTGCGAAGGGTATCTACAATTCTGTTTTTATTTTCTTCTAATTCTTCCTGATTGATGGTAATTCCTCCTGTAGAATATTCTTTTAATAAATCAATCGTAGGAAATTTATAATTGGATAAATCCAAAGTTGGGTCGAATAATCCAAAATCAGCTACTAATCGAGACGCCAAGTTTTCTTCGATAATATCTTCTTCCGGAGCGGTTTCTATTATAAACGATTCCTCAGTATTCGAAATAACTTCTGGAGTTGCTATTGGTGTTACTTCCATTGCAAGCGGTTTTGCAATAGGATCTCTATTAATATCAGATGAATTAGTAATAGTTGGTTTTAATGCCTCTTTGTTGATTTCGAATTGTGAACCATTTGTTTTTAAATGAATGTCGTCAATTTCTTCCTCTTCAAGAACTGCAAATTCTTCCAAATTATAACCGCTTTTTCCGTTGTTTAGCGGATTGGTGATGGAAACTGCTTTCATTTCTTTTTTGGTAGTATCAAAAAACAACTGAATACTTTCCGGGGAAAGCTTGATTTTGAAAATGATATAAATAATGAGTCCAAAAAGCAAAATCAGTAATGTCCCTGTTTTTCCAATGTAATCTTGCAAAAATAAATTCAATTCATATCCAATAGTTCCTCCTAATTCAGGCGCCGAAGTAGCAAAGAATCCAAATAAAACGGATACTATTATGATCACAAATAAATCCCAAAACCAAATATTCTTAAGTTTTCCTAAAGAAATACCAAGAATCATATATATTCCTGAAAGGAAAAATAAACGTACGAATATAAAAGCGGCGATTCCAAAACCTTTATAAACCAGTAAATCAGCTAAAAAGGCGCCAAATTTTCCAAGCCAGTTCTGAACCGTTTCTGAACGATCCGTCAATTGTTGAACAGCACTTTGATCTTGTTGTCCATAAAGGAACAAGGACACAAACGCAAACAATAAAGCAACGGAAAATAAAACCAGTAAAGAACCAAAAACAATTTTATTCTGTTTGGTTAGTTTTAATGGTGTTTTGACCGCTGATTTAGTTTCGCTTTTTTTTATTAAAGGAGCTGTTTTTGTTGTTTTTGCCATTCTTATTTGTAATAATACCTAAAAAACGAAAGGGATATATATAATTAAACCAATTACTATTGCTGTCAAAGCGGCAAAAAATACCGCTCCCGCAGCAATATCTTTAATGAAGCCAATTCTTTCGTGATAATTGGGATGAATAAAATCGGCTATTTTTTCAACAGCCGTATTTAAACCTTCAATACTCATCACTAAACCAATAGCTAAAGTCTGAAAAAGCCATTCTGTTTTAGAAATACCAAAATAAAATCCAGCAATGCTGACCAAAATTCCAAGAGAAAATTGAACCATTATACTGTGTTCTGTCGTGATAAGTTTTAAAGCTCCCTTTAGAGCATAAGAGACACTTTTTAATCTTCCGGAAAAAAAAGTATTGTCTTTTTGAAATTCCATTAAATTCAGATTAAAGTACCGCTAACGCAGCTTCGTAGTTTGGTTCATCTGCAATTTCAGCAACTTGTTCCGTATGTGTAATTATTCCGTTTTCATTAACAACGATAATAACTCTTGAGTGTAATCCGGCCAGAGGACCGTCGGTCATTTCTAAACCATTTGCTTTACCAAAACTTCCTTCTGGAAAATCAGATAAGTTAACAACATTTTCAAGTCCTTCTGCACCACAAAAACGTTTTTGTGCAAATGGTAAATCTCTTGAAACACATAAAACAGTAGTATTTTCTAAAGTATTGGCGCTTTCGTTGAATTTTCTAACAGATGCTGCACAAGTTCCGGTATCTACGCTTGGAAAAATATTTAAAACTAGTTTTTTACCCGCAAAATCTTGTAATGAAGCGATAGAAAGGTCCGTTTTTACTAACTTAAAATCAGCGATTTTTGTCCCTATTTTTGGTAATTCCCCTGAAGTATGAATTGGATTTCCTCCTAATGTTATTGAAGCCATAATGTTTGTTTTTTTATGAGGTTCAAAAGTATGAAAATTATTTAAGAATTTGTCCTCAAATAGAGGTTTAAAGTTTACCATTTTACGCAAATCATTAACTTTAAAATTATGTCATCTTTTAGATTTATTGAATAAAAAAACGCACCCGTTTCGGAATGCGTTTTAGTAGAATTAAATAAAAAATTCTTTTATTTATCGATAGAACCCAAAACACGTTTCATGAAAGTGTTTAAGGCTTCTTTTTTATCAGTTCCGGTTTTTACTAGTTTGTTTACTTCTAATGCGCCGTACATATTAGAAATTAATTCACCAATGACATCTAATTCTTCATCTTTCAATGATGAAATTTCAGTCATAGCTTCCAGAACTTCTATCGTTTCAATGATGTAATCTTCATCATTTTCCTCTATAAACTGCGTTAAATGCTTAATAACAGGTAATTTCATTTTTTTTTCGATTTTTAAATTGTAACATTTATTCGATTTTTAGATTTGTTGGGACTCTAAATTGAATTTAAGTATAAAAAAGATTTTTAGGTTTTTAAAATCTTAGAAGTATATAAATCTAATTAAGTCTAAAAATTTAATCTGATAATCTTTTTAAACAATTTCGTTTACTAATTCAATTAGCACTTCTTGTTTATTAGTTTGTGTTTCGTTTACCAGTTTACCATTTACAAAAGTGGCAAAAGTTGGCAAATTACTCACATTTGCTAATTTTCGGGATTCCGGAAAATTTTCAGCATCAACAAGAGCAAAAGTGATTGTTTCATTTTCTGAAGCCAATTTTTTGAATTTAGGCTTCATAATTCTGCAATTTCCGCACCATGATGCCGAAAATTGAACCACTACTTTTTCGTCTTTTGCAATTAAATCCTGTAACGTATCTTCGGTTAATTCGATTAACATATTTTTAAATTTCAAAATGCAATTGCAATACTAATATTTACTGTATTAAATAGAAATTTAGTATTACAATTGACAGTGTTATTGATTTAGTTTAAAGTCAAGTATTCAGCAGTGCTGATTCGGTCAGCGCTCATTGCTTCTTTTCCGGCTTCCCAGTTTGCAGGACAAACTTCTCCTTTTTCTTGAATGTGTGTGTAAGCATCAACCATACGTAAGTATTCATTTACATTACGACCTAATGGCATATCGTTTACGCTTTCGTGGAAAATTTTTCCAGTTTCATCAATAAGGTATGTTGCTCTGTACGTTACATTAGAACCTTGAATAATAATTGAATCAGTTTCTTCGCTGTAAGCTGTTTCTTCAATATCAAGAATTCCTAATATGTTTGATAAGTTTCTGTTGGTATCCGCAATAATTGGATAAGTTACACCTTCAATTCCACCGTTGTTTTTTGGAGTATTTAACCATGCAAAATGTACTTCGTTAGTATCACAAGATGCACCTATAACAATTGTATTTCTTTTTTCGAATTCTGGTAAAGCGGTTTGAAAAGCATGTAATTCAGTTGGGCACACAAATGTAAAATCTTTTGGATACCAAAATAAAAGTACTTTCTTGTTGTTGTTTACAGCTTCTTCAAAAATGTTGATTTTTAAATTATCACCCATTTCAGAGATAGCGTCTACTGCAATACTTGGAAATTTTTTACCTACTAATGACATTTTTATTTACTTTTTAATTGTTTTTTTGTTGGTGCAAATGTAGTCATACAAAAACTAAATTGAAATAGCATTTGATTATAAATACTTATCTCAAAATAGGGAATTATTATGATAAAATTTTTTAAAGATTTCACCTATAATTAACCCGTTGGGTGTAATTAATAAAAATTTGAATTAATCTTAAATAAAAAAATTGAACCACATAGAAACATAGAAAAAAAGATTTGGACATACCAATTTTTAGCTTCATACAGCTATGATTTTCTCTAAAAAAGTGAAACGCCTTACATAAATTTAAAATCTATGTTTCTATGTGGTAAAAAAATTAAACAAATTGAATTACACCCAACGGGTTATAATTATAGAAAGTTAACCTCTGCAGGAATAGTTCCTTTACATTTAGTATTTTTCAAAAGTTGTTCGGCAGCGGTTTCCTGAAATTCTGAAAAATCCTGATACATTTGAATTATACCTGAAGCATCTTTCAAATTTGGAATAATTTGCAGCGCATAAGGATTCCCAAAAACATATAAAATACACTTTTTGGTGGTTAACAGGGTGCCTAAAAATTGAAGTACGGAATCTTCAATATCAAAATTGTTTAATGGTTTTGCCTTTGGAACAAATAAAGAAATGATTAGAGTGTCAAATTTATTTAGTTCATTTCCTAATTCATTCAAAATGGATTCACCTCCAGTTTCATAACTGAATTCAGGTGAAGGTAAAGCGTTACTTAAGGTATGAAAAAATACATTATCGGTATTTTTATAGATGCTAATTTTGGCAAGATCACCTCTGTTTTTTGCGTCAAAAACAGTCTCGGTATTGTGATTGTCTTTTATTTTTGTAATGCAGTTTTGAGCAATTTTTAGATTTAATTTTGAAGTAGTTTCAAAATCAAAGTCAGTCGCTGAAAGGTTTGGCAAACTTAGTTTTCCATCTACAATTCCTGCTTTTTGTTTGCATTTCCAGATGCGTTGAAAACTAGCTTCAATTCTTTCAGGTTTTGCATTTTTAAGGATTTCCTGAATTCCTTCGGCAACATTTTCGGCGAAGCACAACACATCGTTTCCGGCATTGAAAGCTTCCCATTCCAACTGTCCTTTTTTATCGTACAATTTAGAAACGCTGTGCATATTCATCGCGTCTGAAATCACTAGACCATCGTATCCTAATTGCTTTCGCAAAAGCGTTTCAATTACGGATTTTGATAACGTGGCTGAAGTGTCTTTTCCTTCGTTTAAAGCGGGAACTGCTAAGTGGCCAATCATAATCGAATCAACGTTATTCTCAATTCCTTTTATAAAAGGAACTAATTCATTGGCTAATAATTCTTCCAAAGTTTCTTTTAAAACGGGTAATCCTAAGTGCGAATCAATATTCGTATTTCCGTGTCCGGGAAAATGTTTAAAACAACCTAAAATCCCGACATCATTCATTCCTCTAATATATTCCAGCGCAAAATCAGCTACTTTTTCTTTGTTTTGACCAAAAGAACGGTACCCTATTACAGGATTATTAGGATTATTATTGATGTCGGCCAAAGGCGCTAAATTGTAATGAATCCCAACAAATTTTAAGTCTAAGCCTATTTGTTTTCCAACTTCGTAAACCAAATGTTTTTGATTGTCAGGCAAAGCGCCAAGGGTAATCGCATAAGGATATTGTGGTGTTTTTTCGACGCGCATGGCTAAACCCCATTCGGCATCGATACTCATTAATAACGGAGTCGTAGCACAACTTTGATACCTTTTAATAAGTTCCTTTAAACGTTGAAAACTATCATCATTTAAAACTACTTTTTTCTTAGTTTCATAATTCGTCGCTGCACTGGCTCGGCTGTGAAAAAAAGTCAATCCGCCTATATTGTAATGCCTTATTAATTGTTCGGTAGCTTGAATGTTTTCTTCAGTATCATTAATGAAAACGGCAGGAAAGAAAAACTGTCCTATTTTTTGTTCTAATGTCATTAGTTACAATTTTATACTTTTTTAGTACGCAGAAAAAATGGATTCTCTATTTCAAAAACGCAGGTAAAAACGGATTTTTAAAAACGGTTTTTATTGTTGACTTTACAAAGTAAATCCGTCTTATCCGTGTGCTATTAAATTATTCGGTTTTCTTTCCAAAATCGGCTGGAAAAATCAAAAATCGGGATAAAATCAATCCTGGAATGGTTGCCAAAAATACCCAAATAAAGAAATTTCCATAGCCCAGATATTCTTGGATATAACCGCTCAACATTCCCGGAAGCATCATTCCTAAAGCCATAAATCCGGTTGCGATAGAGTAGTGGGACGTTTTTGATTCGCCATCTGCCACATAAATTAAATACATCATGAAAGCCGCAAAACCAAATCCATAACCAAATTGTTCCGCAATTACCGTCAAATAAATGTAGATCACGGAACCCGGATGAAAATGGGAGAGTAATATAAACCCTATTATGGGTAAGTGCATAGTTAAAATCATGGGTAGCATCCATTTTCCTAATCCATCTCTAGATATGACTATACCGCCCAAAATTCCACCAACAGTTAATGCAATAACCCCGAAAGTGCCATATATTATACCAACATCCTGAGTGGTTAATCCCATTCCGCCTGCAGTTATCGGATCGATAAGAAAAGGAGTCAACATTTTTAATAATTGTGATTCTCCTAATCTAAACAATAGAATGAAAGCCAAAACTAAACCAATTTGTTTCTTTTGAAAAAAAGTAGCGAAAACAGCAGCAAAACTTTTATTAGGAACCGATTCCGCTTTTGTTGCTGCGATTTTTGCTTCAATTTTTGGAGTCGAAAAATAATTATAAATGGTAATTACAGTCATAATGATACCGACAATTACCATCGTGTAGGACCATGCTTTTTGCTTATCACCATATTCTTGTTCTAAATAACCCGCAATAAACACTATTAATCCATTGCCAGTAAGCATGGAAAGTCTATAAAAAGTACTTCTAATTCCAAGAAAAAAGGATTGCTGATCTTTTTCTAAAGCCAACATATAAAATCCATCGCTTGCTACATCATTGGAAGCGGAAGCAAATGCAGCAACCCAAAATACGGCTAAACTAATAACGAAAAAATTACTTAAAGGTATCGTCAAACCCACCACTAAAAAAGCAATAGAAATGAGCAATTGCATGGTTAAAAACCATTTTCTTTTAGTCGAATAGAGATCAATAAATGGGCTCCACAACGGTTTAATTACCCACGGTAAATACAGTAAACTGGTATAAATCCCAATATCTTCATTATTGATTCCGAGGTTTTTATACATGATCACCGATACCGAAATAATGATGGCATAAGGCAATCCGGAAGCAAAGTTTAAAACGGGAATCCAATACCAAGGTCTGTTGTCTGTTTTCATTTATAGCGTGTTATATTCGATTCAATTTTACAGCGTAAAGTTCACTAAAGTTGCTTCACTTTCATTACCATAAAAATCAATGAATGTAATTGCGCAGGTTGTATTTTTGTCTAATTTATAAGATGGAATCACAACTTCAACCGTATTATTATCATCTTTAAATGCTATTTTATCAATAATTTGACTTGGATCGTTGATATCAATTTTTGAATTGAATTTGGCTCCATAAACCATTACGTAACGCACTTTACTGTACAAAGGATAAGTAACATTAAATCGTGACGCAATTGGGTCTATCAAAATGTTATTCGCTGTAGGCACAATCGCCATTTTTTTAATGGAACCGGGCACTACGGTTGGAAGGGCAGCATATTTGTACTGGTTTTCTGCTAGTAACTTAGTCACATTTTGATTTCTGTTTAAGAATGATTTGGCACTAAAAAAAGCATTTCCCTGAATGTTTTTGTAGGATCTGGTAATGTCAATTTGATTTGGTATTTCATTTGGATTATTCCATCTTTTATCAGAATCAGTGTTGATTTTATACGTTCCATTTCCAATGTAAATTGCTGTATTAGTTGAATTTTCAGACCACCAACGCAGCAGTTTTGAATAGGAAGCTTTTGGATGATCCATGCTCCAATATAATTGCGGCACTAGGTAATCAATCCATTTATTTTCCATCCACGCTAAAGGATCAGCGAATAAATCATCGTAATTCGTTTGTCCCGCCTCGGTTTCAGAACCTCTGGGATCTATTGATTTATTTCTCCAAACTCCAAATGGGCTGATGCCAAATTGCACCCACGGTTTGATGTTTTTTATTGAAAGGGAAACACATCGTACAAAATTATTCACATTCGAACGTCTCCAATCTTCGATACTTAGTCCATTACCGTATTTTTTGAAAGAATCGGTATCATCAAATAGTTCTCCTTTTATTCTGTACGGATAAAAATAATCATCAAAATGTATTGCATCTATATCATATTTTTCCACAACCTCTTCTACGATTGCCGTCAAGTGGTTTTGAACTTCGGGTAATGCCGGATTGTAATAATATTTTCCACCATATTTAATCATCCAATCTGGATGCTTGAAAAAATCATGTTGCGGACTTAAAAGCGACGTGTTGTAATCCATTGTAGCTCTATACGGATTCATCCAAGCATGAAATTCAAAACCTCTGGCGTGAGTTTCAGCAATCATCCATGCTAATGTATCAAAATAAGGTTTTGGAGCTTGTCCCTCTTTACCCGTCAAAAAACGTGACCACGGTGCTAATTCTGTTGGATAAAAAGCGTCACCAACACTTCGAATCTGAACGATAACAGCATTATAATTTAATTTTTTGTAGGTTTCTAAAATCTCAATATAATCCGCTTTTTGTTTGGCAACATTATCAGTGCTCATTTTTGGCCAGTCAATATTTACCACGGTAGCAATCCAAACAGCTCTAAATTCATTTTTTGGATTTGTAGCCAATGCTTGTGCCTTACCATTCCAAAAAGAAAGTAAAAGGAACGTAATAAGCAAAAGGGTGTGCTTGAAATTTTTCATCGGAGTATCGTTTAAATAGTGTTCAAAAATAGTTTTTTTAGTGAAATTTACCAGTTAAAATGGTTTTAAAATTTGACTTATTTTAGCAGCGCAATTTCTTTGCCAATTTTTTTAAAATGAGATTTAAGAAAACTTTCCGGTAAATAACAAAAGGATTTGAATTTTTCTTAGTTGTTTTTAAGGTATAAACTGCTATATATTTATATTTGTGAAAATAATAGCAATTTACTCCACTAAATGTTAATCACGCCTCAATTACAAGAATTATCTCAGTCATTAGAAGGAACACTTTTTTATGATGATCTCCATAAAACATTATATGCCACGGATGCTTCCGCGTATCGAATTATGCCAGTTGCTGTAGCGATTCCAAAATCAGAGGAAGATATTGTAAAAATTATTCGATTTGCAGCAAAAAATAAAATTTCAATTACGCCCAGAACTGCCGGAACTTCCTTAGCTGGACAAACGGTAGGGAATGGAATAATTGTAGATGTTTCGAAACATTTCACTAAGATTGTCGCTTTTGATTACGTACAAAAAACGGTTACCGTTCAGCCGGGAGTGATTCGGGATGAACTGAATTTGTACTTAAAAGAACACGGGTTGTTTTTTGGTCCCAATACTTCTACTTCAAATCGTTGTATGATAGGCGGAATGGTAGGCAATAATTCATCGGGAACTACATCGATTCGGTACGGAGTTACCCGCGATAAAATAGTGGAGATTAAAGCAGTTTTGAGTGATGGAAGTTCGGCAGTATTTAAAGAAATGACTTCTGCTGAATTCATTGAAAAGACAAAAGGGAACACGCTTGAAAGTTCTATTTACAAGACCATTTATGAGGAACTTTCGAATAGCGAAAACCAAAAAGAGATTGTAAAGGAATTTCCGAAACCTGAAATTCACCGAAGAAATACCGGATATGCGATTGATTTATTATTGAAATCGGAACTTTTTGGAGGAACAGAAAAAACAATAAATGTAGGGAAACTCCTTTGCGGAAGCGAAGGAACACTGGCTTTTACCACCGAAATTACTTTGAAAGTCGATGAGCTGCCACCAACGAATAATGTGATGGTAGTGGCTCATTTTCATACCATCCAGGAAAGTTTAGAAGCTGTGGTTACTGCGATGAAGCATCATTTGTATACTTGTGAAATGATGGATGACACGATATTAAATTGTACAAAAACCAACCGGGAACAAGCTAAAAACAGATTTTTCATTCAAGGCGAACCAAAAGCGGTTATCATGCTCGAAGTGGCGTCGCATCACAGTATGGAAGATGCCGAAAGACAAGCTAAAGATTTAATTGCTGATTTAGAAAGAAATAATTTCGGGTATGCTTTGCCAAAAATTTATGGTGTTGATATTGATAAAATAAATGAGTTGCGCAAAGCAGGTCTTGGACTTTTGGGAAGTATTGTTGGCGATAATAAAGCGGCTGATTCTATTGAAGATACCGCAGTTGAGTTGAGTGATTTACCTAATTACATTGCCGAATTCACCGCAATGATGGAGCGTCACGGTCAGAGTGCCATATATTATGCACATGCCGGGGCCGGAGAAATTCACTTGCGACCGGTTTTAAATTTGAAAACAAAAGAAGGATTGCATCAATTTAGAAATATCGCAACTGAAGTAGCCATTTTAGTAAAAAAATATAGAGGATCTTTAAGTGGGGAACATGGAGACGGAATTGTTCGTGGCGAGTTTTTGCCTTTTATGATTGGAGACAAGAATTATGAATTGTTGAAAAAAATCAAACATGCTTTTGATCCTGACACTATTCTGAACGTTGGGAAAATCGTAAATGCGTTCAAAATGGATGAAAATCTTCGGGTGGAAGCGGGCAGAGTGGAACCGGAAATACAAACAATTCAGGATTTTTCGGATAGTATGGGAATTTTACGGGCAGCGGAAAAATGCAATGGTTCGGGTGACTGTAGAAAATTACCTTCGGCGGGCGGGACTTTATGTCCCAGTTACCGCGCAACCCGAAATGAAAAAGATACGACGCGCGCCAGAGCCAATGCGCTCCGAGAATATTTGACACATTCCGAAAAAGACAATAAATTCGACCATGAAGAATTATATAAAGTATTTGAATTGTGTGTGAGTTGCAAAGCCTGTGCCAGCGAATGTCCTAGTAATGTGGATGTGGCAGCGTTAAAATCGGAGTTTTTGTACCAATACCAAAAAGCAAATGGATTTTCATGGCGCAATAAAGTGTTTGCTTTTAATGCGAAACTGAATGGCCTGGGAAGTATCACTCCAAAATTCACGAATTTCATGGTGAACTTGCCCTTTGTAAAAAAAAGTATGGGGATTGCTGCCAAAAGAGAAGTGCCGCTTTTGGCTCCAAAGACATTTCGAAAATGGTATGAAAAAAATTGGAATCAAGCACCAAGTGATTCTTTTGAAAACGGAAAAGTATGTTTGTTTTGTGATGAATTCACTAATTATTATGATGTTTCAGTTGGAATCGATGCGTACGAGTTATTGACAACATTAGGATATGAGGTGATTCTGGTGGATCACGAAGAAAGCGGAAGAGCTTTTATTTCTAAAGGTTTTCTCGAAGAAGCAAAAGCAATTGCGAATATAAATGTTGCCGTTTTTTCGGATTATATAACTGCAGATTTACCTTTGATAGGAATCGAACCTTCGGCGATATTAACATTTAGAGACGAATACATTCGATTGGCTGATGATAAAGAAAGTGCGGAAAAATTAGCCAAAAATGTATTTACAATTGAAGAATTTTTCAAAAATGAGATTACAAAAGGAAAAATTCATACACAACAATTTTCCGAGGAGGCGAAAACAATAAAAATTCACGGACATTGTCACCAAAAGTCATTGAGTACGATGGAAGCGACTTTTGCGATGTTGAATGTGCCCAAAAACAGTTCGGTTACCATTTATAATTCGGGTTGTTGTGGCATGGCGGGTTCTTTTGGATACGAAAAAGAACATTATGAAATCAGCATGCAAATGGGAGAAGATACGTTGTTTCCAAAGATTAGAGCCACTGATGCGACAACGGTCATTGCTGCAGCGGGAACCAGTTGTCGCCACCAGATTTTTGACGGAACTACTAGAAAAGCATTGCATCCAGTGACAATTTTAAGGAGCTGTTTGAAATAGAAACTATTTTTTAAAAGACAGATAAATTGTGACTGGCTTTCGTTTTCCAAAAATATTGGAAGACTTTTTTAAAAATAAAAATAATAAAATTCTTTTATATTATTATATCCGAACAAAATTTATATTATTGCAAACTGCAAGTAAAAAGGCGTAAAAATAGATTAATTTTTTAATGATAAAATTTAGATATGGCATTTTCAAGTTTATTTAGAAGAAAATCAACAACAACAATATTACAACAAGGCGGTGATGGAGATCACACGGAACTTCATAAGGTATTAACAGTTAGGGATCTTACTTTTTTTGGAATTGCAGCCATCATTGGTGGCGGAACTTTTAGCGCTATAGGAAATGCCTGTTTTTCGGGAGGTCCCGGAGTAGTAATACTTTATGTTATTTGTGCTATTGCCTGCGGATTTACCGCGATGTGCTACGCCGAATTTGCTTCACGTGTCCCGGTTTCTGGAAGTGCTTACACTTACGCGTATGTCTCTTTTGGGGAATTATTTGCATGGATCATCGGATGGGCGTTGATAATGGAATATTCTATCGGGAACATTTATATTGCTTTTTCTTGGAGTGGCTATTTTACCAATTTGTTGGAAACTTTTCAAATTTATTTGCCACAATGGCTCACGATAAATTATCAATCGGCACATTCTGCCTTTTTAGAAAATAAAGCCGGAGAAGGATTTAATGCTTGGCAAACTGCACCGATGCTGGGCAACTTGCGAATAATTTTTGATATGCCAGCCGTTGTAATCAATTTATTGATCACTTATTTAGTTTACAGAGGCACAAAAGAGTCCAGAAATATCAGCAATGTCATGGTAATGATTAAATTGGTGATAATAGTTTTGGTCATTATTGTTGGCGCTTTTTATGTAGATATTGACAATTGGACTCCGTTTATGCCAAATGGTTTTAAAGGAGTTATGGGTGGTGTTTCGGCAGTTTTCTTTGCTTATATTGGGTTTGATGCCGTTTCAACATTAGCAGAAGAAAGTAAAAATCCGCAACGTGATTTGCCTCGCGGAATGATTTATTCCTTACTGGTTTGTACTGTTGTCTATATTATTTTAGCGTTGGTAATTACAGGGATGGTGTCCTACACTTTGTTGGGCGTTAGCGATCCGTTAGCTGAAATATTTGCTTTAAAAGGCGTAAAATGGATGTTATTTATTGTTTCCATTGCGGCCGTGGTGGCTATGACCAGCGTAATGTTGGTTTTTCAAATGGGACAACCACGTATCTGGATGACAATGAGCCGTGATGGACTGATGCCAAAGAAATTTTCAGAAATTCATCCAAAATATAAAACACCGGGGTTTGCAACTATTGTAACGGGTTTAGTGGTTGGAATTCCAATTTTTTTCACCGATGAAAACTTCGTATTGGACTTTACAAGTATTGGGACTTTATTTGCTTTTGTGTTGGTTTGTGGCGGAGTTTTAATGTTATCTCCTCAAAGTGAAGCTGAAATTGCGGAGCGTAAGACCAATGGTAAATTCAAAATTCCATATATAAACTCCAAGTTTATTTTTCCTCTAATGGTTGTGGCTGCCGCATTTTTAATTCGATATTTATTTCCGACATTCTTTGTGGATACTTTCGATTTCTCTGCAGATAAAATGGCAACAAATAGCACGATGATCATTTTCTTTATTTTGTGTATCGTGATGGCAATTCTGTCGTTCCTCAAAAACCTTTCTTTAATTCCGTTATTGGGCTTAATTTCATGCTGTTATTTACTTACTGGAATGGCGGTCTCTAATTGGAAATGGTTTGGTGTCTGGTTGCTAATCGGATTGGTGTTTTACTTTTTTTACGGATATAAAAACAGTAAGCTTAATCCTAATAGGTAATACGAATAAAGGTGTCTAGTCCTGAAAAAAGTTGACACGAATTAGATTTTAAAATTACACTAATTATTAACCTCGGAAGTAAAAACTTTCGAGGTTTTTTTCTTCCATTTTTTTGATTTGATTACTTGTTGTAAATGCGTCTGATTTGGCGTTAACATTTGACAACTTAAGTGAGGCCTATTTTGGTTATAAATATCAATAGATTCCCTTATTACTTTTAATGCCTGTACATGATTTATAAATCCATCTATTAGTAAAAATTCATATTTTAAAATACCATTTATTCTCTCTGCTATTGCATTTTCGTAAGGATCACCATTTTCAGTCATACTAATTTTGATGTTGTTTTCAGTAAGCTTTTTTACGTAATCACCAGAACAGTATTGTAAACCTCTGTCGGAGTGATGAATTAATTCATGTTTGTATTTTCGGTTCTTTAAAGCTAACTCCAACGCATTTAAAGGCCCTACTGTGCTTAGATTATCCAAAAGCTCATAACCCATAATCTTTTTTGAATATGCGTCAGTAATTAAACTTAAATATTCATGTCCTTTATCGGTTTTGATATAAGTGATATCGCTAACCCACAGCTGTTCTGGTTTTGTGACATCCATGTTTTTAATTAAATTGGGATATTTCTTCATCCAATGTTTTTAATTTGTTGTTTTTACATAGCTCCTTTTAGGTTTTATAAGTAAATGCTCTGCTCTCAAAAAATGGAAAAAAACATCTCTTCCTATTTTAATATTCAACTCATCTAATTCATCTTTAATTAAAAAGTAAAGCTTTCGTGTGCCTATCCTAGGCATAACACAACGTATTCTCATTACCATGTCACGAACAATTAAAAGTTCAGAATGTCTTTGTAATCTATCAGTTTTGTTTTTATAATAGGCTTGTCTGCTTATCCCAAACAATAAACACATACCCTTTATGCCTAGGATCTTGGATTTTGTTTTTTTGATTGTTTGGGTAAATACTTTTTTCGGATATCTGTTTTCAATAACTCGTCGGCAATGTCTATAGCAACATTTAAGACATGTACTTTTTCTTTTTCCTTAGAAAGTAGTGATTCTAGCTCTTTTATTCGTTGTTCTGGAGTATTCTTTTGTGACATAGATGGTAATTCTTTCCAATCTAAGATACTATGTTTTCGCATCCAAACCAAAACAGTGCTTCTGCCTTGAATTCCATACTTTTTTTGAGCTTGTTTATAGGTTAACTCGCCTTTTTCTACTTCGGCAACTACTTGTAATTTAAAAGCTAGGCTGTAATCTCGTTGACTACGTTTTTGTCTTTTCGGGGATTGTGATTCCATAAATTAAGTTGTTTGAGTGACAACCTATTTCAGGACGGGACAATTAAACAAAAAAAAGCCACTATTTCTAGTGGCTTTTTTAATGTATAATATGGTAATACTAGAATTGATATCTTAGAGCTAAAGCTACATCAGAACCATAGTTATTTTTGTAGTATCCGCTTCCACCAAATTCAGGTCTGAAATCTAAAGACACTAACAAAGGAAAATCAAAGTTGTATTCAATACCGATATCTCCAGCAGCAAATGCAAAAGTATCATTGTATGAAGTATTGTTGTTATCATAGCTGTAGTTACCTACACCACCACCAATACCTGCGTACCAGTTAAAACCACCATCAATGTTCCATACCCATTGGTATAAACCTGTAAGTTTGATAGCACTGTCATCGTAGTTATTGTCGTTGAAGTTAGTTCTGTTTCTCCAACCTAAATCAAGTTCAAGTCTATTGTTGCTTCCTAATGCTCTTTGGTAAGAAAGTTCAGCACCAAAACCACCGCTATCTCCAAAACGAAGACCTAATGCGTTTTTTGAAATATCCTGAGCTTGTGCGGTAAATGCTAATCCAATTAACATGATTGCCGATAAAATAATTTTTTTCATAAGTAAGTTTTTTATTGCTACAAATGTATAATTTAGTTGGACATGATCTTTATAAAATTTCAATGAAAAGTTACATAATTTACTTATTTCGGAATTGCAAGGCTTAAAATAGAGAATTACATCAAAATGTTTTGTTTCGAAAATAGTACTGAAGCTACGATTTGATTGCTCAAAATATCTTCCATTTCAAATAAATTGTCCTCTTCTTCGTAATTCATTTCGGAATAGTGAAATAGTTTCCAACGTTTTTTATTGTATTCCAATGCTGTTAGATTTTCTACCCAATCTCCAGAATTCAAATACAATGTGCTGCCATTTTTCGTTTCTTTTTGAATCATTTTAGGTTCGTGAATATGACCACAAATAACGTAATCATATTTGTTTTCGATAGCTAATTCAGTGGCTGTTTTTTCAAAATCAGAAATGTGTTTTACGGCTTTTTTGACGCTAGCCTTTATTCTTTTGGAAAAAGAGTAGGGTTCCTTTCCTATTTTTAACAAACACCAATTTACTAATCGGTTTAAAAGAATCAGATAATCATAACCTAAACCACCCATTTTCGCAATCCATTTGGAATGTTGTACGGAAGCATCAAAAACATCGCCGTGAAAAATCCATGCTTTTTTATCATCTAATTGCAACACTAATTTATCCACCAATTCAAAATTACCCATGCGCATGTCGCTAAATTTTCGGAGCATTTCATCGTGATTTCCAGTTATATAATACACTTTTGTTCCCTTTGAAGCAAAACTGATGATTTTTTGGATGACTTTTAAATGCGTTTTTGGAAAATAGGATTTTCTAAATTGCCAGACATCAATAATATCCCCATTTAAAACTAAAATCTTGGGTTTTATGGCTGATAAATAATTGTAAAGTTCTTTGGCATGGCTGCCAAAAGTTCCAAGGTGCACATCTGAAATTACCACTAACTCGACTTTTCTTTTTTTCAAGGTGTTTAAATTTGAAGTTTACCAAAATAATCGAAATATTATTAAAGAAAATCGAATAGAAGGTTAAGAATTGTAACACAAGATTAATTTAATAACAATAAATGTGGAATGTTGGTTAAAACTTTAAAGGCTAAAATTTTGAACTTTAAACTAAAATGGTACTTTTGTTCAAAACTAATTATAATGGCAGGAAATAGCTACGGAACACTATTTAGGATAACAACTTTTGGAGAATCTCACGGAGACGCTTTAGGTGGAATAATAGACGGTTGTCCTCCTGGAATCACAATAGATTTCGACGCAATTCAATTCGAAATGTCACGCAGAAAGCCAGGTCAATCAGCCATAGTAACCCAACGTAAAGAACCGGACGCTGTTCAATTCCTTTCCGGGATTTTTGAAGGTAAAACCACAGGAACACCCATTGGTTTTATTATTCCCAATACGAATCAAAAATCGGACGATTACTCTCATATAAAAGATAATTACAGACCTAGCCATGCCGATTATGTTTATGAAAAAAAATATGGCGTCCGTGATTATCGCGGCGGCGGGCGTAGTTCAGCTCGTGAAACGGCCAGCAGAGTAGTCGCGGGAGCTGTTGCTAAGCAAATTTTGCCAGAAATAAAAATTAATGCTTACGTTTCTTCAGTTGGGCCAATTTTTTTAGAAAAACCATACCAAGATTTGGATTTTTCGAAAACAGAAAATAATCCGGTTCGGTGTCCTGATGAGGAATCAGCGGTAATCATGGAAGAATATATAAGAAATATTCGCAAGCAAGGCGACACCGTAGGTGGAACAGTGACCTGCGTGATTCAAAATGTGCCTGTAGGTTTAGGAGAACCTGTTTTTGATAAACTTCATTCTGAACTTGGAAAGGCAATGCTTTCGATAAACGCTGTAAAAGGTTTTGAATATGGGAGTGGTTTTTGTGGGGCAAAAATGAAAGGCAGCGAGCACAATGATTTATACAATCCTGATGGAACAACTAAAACCAATCTTTCAGGTGGAATACAAGGTGGCATCAGTAACGGAATGGACATTTATTTTCGTGTCGCTTTCAAACCGGTGGCTACCATTATGCAAAAACAAGAATCATTAGACAATGAAGGTAATATTACGGAAATGACCGGAAAGGGACGTCATGATCCTTGCGTTGTGCCGCGTGCTGTGCCTATCGTTGAAGCAATGGCAGCCATTGTTTTAGCTGATTTTTATTTAATAAACAAAACATATTAATACTAATTTTGGCACTTTTCGTTTTTTTTAACACATGGTTTTTATCAAATAAAAGATATTGTTTTAATCTACGCGGGTACTAAACCAAATAAAGACTTTTAATGAATACCAATACAACTAAAAAACCATCTTTTTTTTCAGGATTAACAGGACAAATATTAATAGCTATGGTTTTAGGTGCCGCTTTGGGCATTATCATACATAACTCAATAAGTCCGGAAGCGGCCCAAAATTTTAGTAATAAAATTAAAATTCTCGCGACAATTTTCATTCGACTTGTTCAAATGATTATCTCGCCATTAGTTTTTACAACATTAGTTGTTGGAATAGCAAAACTTGGAGATATCAAGGCTGTAGGACGAATAGGCGGCAAGGCGATGGGGTGGTTTTTTACGGCTTCATTTATCTCATTATTATTAGGAATGTTTTTTGTAAACATATTGGAACCTGGAGTTGGTCTTAATTTATCAAATGTTGATATGGGTTCAGTTTCGGAAGTTACTGCAAAAACACAAAACATATCATTTGAAAACTTTATCGAACATATTGTGCCGAAAAGTATTTTTGAGGCTATGGCAACCAATGAAATTTTACAAATTGTAATTTTTTCTATTTTCTTTGGATTGGCTGCTGCCGCTTTGGGAGATTATGTAAAGCCAGTTATAAATGCTTTAGATAAAACTTCTCACATTGTTCTTAAAATGGTAAACTATGTAATGAAGTTTGCACCAATAGGAGTTTTTGGGGCTATAGCGGGAGTATTTGCTGTTAGAGACTTTCAGGAATTAGCCATTACGTATTTTAAGTTTTTTGGTTCTTTCTTAATCGGAATTTCGTCACTTTGGGTGGTACTGATTGTTGTAGGGTATATTTTTCTAAAAAGTAGAATGACAGTTTTGCTTAAAAGAATTGTCAGTCCATTAATCATTGCTTTTGGAACAACCAGTAGTGAAGCTGTTTTTCCAAAATTAACAGAAGAATTAGAACGTTTTGGTGTAAAGGACAGAATTGTTTCTTTTATGTTACCGCTGGGGTATTCTTTCAATTTGGATGGAAGTATGATGTATATGACTTTTGCCAGTATTTTTATTGCACAAGCTTACGGTATTAATTTAGATTTAGGAACTCAAATGACCATGCTTTTGGTTTTAATGCTTACCAGTAAAGGTATAGCGGGTGTTCCCAGAGCGAGTTTAGTGGTTGTTGCTGCTACTTGTGGTATGTTTGATATTCCAATTGAAGGAATAGCATTAATATTACCTATTGATCATTTTTGTGATATGTTTCGTAGTGCAACAAATGTTTTAGGAAATGCTTTAGCTACTTCAGTAGTGGGACAATGGGAAGGTGAGGAAGAAACAGAAAATGTTGATATCGAATAATAAATGACTATTTGTTTTTAACATAAATAAGGAGCCGTTTCAAAACAGAACTTGAGACGGCTTTTTTATGTAAATTATATAAAGTTTTTTCTGTTTTTAATTATTCTATATTTTATCCTATTTTAATACAAAAATCGCTCTTTTTGTCATTTTTTTATTAATAAAATGTATATTTGATAAACTATAATTGATTATGTATCAGATACGTGTAATTTTTTGGTTATTGCTGACATTAAATTCGTTTAATGATTTATTTGCGCAGACAAAGATTTACACAAAAAAAGAACTTACCAAACTAACCGACCAGGCTTCTCAATATTTGAATGATGCCAATTTTGAAAAATCACTTAAAATTTCAAAAGCAGCTTTGCACAAAGCAATTGTAGCTAATGACAGTTCTTCAACAACAATTTCCTACATTACCATTGCTGCAAATTACGCGGAACTAGCTGAATTTGACAAAGCTATTTTTTTCTATAACAGAGGATTGCTCTACGCTAAAAAAACGCACAACGATACATTAAAGAATAGGATTTTCAACAATTTAGGAAATATTTATTGTTTTGAAAAAAAGCAATATATAAAAGGGATAAACTTTTATGAAAACGCTCTTAAATATAGTAGCAAAATTGCGGATACCAGTCAGATTTTCATGACCAAACTGAATATCGCCTGGGCGTATTTTGATGTTGGTCATTTTGAAAAAGGATATCCAAATCTGGAATTCATAAACAAAAATAATCTTAAGTATGGCGATAAATCAACTGCGGGTGCTGTTAACATGTTAAATGGAATGTATGATGCACACCTTGGTAATGATAAAAAAGCTACTGCTTATTTTTTAAATTCAATTAAGTCCGTAAATAAAATTAATGAAAAATCAGATTTATCATTTGCTCATTTGGAATATTCCAAATATTTAATGAGCAAAGGGGATTATAAAAAGGCGTATGAAAATCTTTCCAAATACAATGAAATTACAGAAGTGCTTTATAATAAGGACAAACTTAAAAAAGCAAATGTTGTTGGGATCAATGTAGAATTAGATGAGTACAAAAGGGAAATTGATAAATTTGAAAGCGAAAAAGATGCGCAGTTTCAAATAGTTCAGAAATCTAAAACGATTGTGTTTTTGTTTATGATAATATCGTTGGTAATGTTGCTTTTGCTATACACTTTATTCAAAAATAATAATTTTAGGAAAAAATTAAATGCAGAACTTTCCAAAACTAATAGACAGTTAACACTTGCAAAAGAAAAAGCTGAGGAAGCATCAATATTAAAATCTCAATTTGTCTCTACCATCAGCCATGAATTGCGAACTCCTTTATATGGTGTAGTAGGAATTACAAATATGTTGCTAGACGAGCATAAAGAATTAGCTAACAGTCCACATTTGAGTTCACTTAAATTCTCAGCCAGGTATTTACTGTCGCTCGTAAATGATATTCTCCAAATCAACAAGATTGAAGATAATAGAATGATATTAGAGAATCTGACTTTTAATATTTCAGATGAAATTTACATGGTTAAAAATTCGCTGTCATTTTTGGCAAAAAATAATAATAATTTTATCGTAGTCAAAATTGACCCAAATATTCCAGAATATTTAATTGGTGACAAGTTAAGGCTTTCTCAAATCATTATGAATTTAGTAAGTAACGCATTGAAATTTACCACGAATGGAAAAGTAACAATAAGTTTACATTTAGAAAAAACAGTCGATAAGTCTTATTTTATAGAGTTTAAAATTCAAGATAACGGAATTGGAATAGCGTTGGATGATCAGGAAAAGATTTTCGATAAATTTGTGCAAATTGGCAGAAAAGAAACTGATTATCAGGGAACAGGTCTTGGACTTTGCATCGTGAAACAATTGTTGAAGTTATTTAACAGTAGTATTTTAATTCAAAGCGCGATTGGTGAAGGAACGACACTCAAATTTGTAATTGCATTCGAATATAATCCGAAGAAAACGATTGAAATTATTAATAATATTCAAGTCGATATTTCTTCGACTCAAACCATAAATGTTTTGGTAGTCGAGGACAATCATATTAATCAATTAGTTACTAAAAAAATAATAGAAAAAAATAACTACAAGTGCAGTGTAGTTGATAACGGATATGCAGCGCTGGAAATACTTGAAAAAGAATATTTTGATATCATACTAATGGATATTAATATGCCTTTGATAAATGGTTTTGAAACCACTAGAAAGATACGGTTAATGGGAATCAAAACGCCAATTGTCGCACTCACGGCGTTTGATAAAGCTGAAATTACTGAAGAGGCGCTCTCAGCCGGAATTAATGACATCATTATAAAACCTTTTGACTCGGTTAAATTGTTTAGTATCATTACAATTTTGATTTCTAAAAACTAAATTTCATTACAATTTCAGTATGGTAATTATGTTAAAACCTTATACTCTTAAGCCTCTAGCAAGCTTCAATTATATTACAATTTTAAGTATTAATTAGACACTTAAATAAGATTTTTTTAATTTAATGGCAATTGATTTAAGTGCTTTTTTCTTGCCATTTTCTTTTTCAGCGATCACTACATGCAGAATTCCATCTTTATAACTAACTTCAACTTTGCTTTCATCTACATATTCGGGCAAATAGAAAGATCTGCAGAAAGATTGATAACGAAACTCTTTTCGAACGTAATTGTCTTTTTTTCTTGTTTTTCAGAAGAAATCATGAGCGTGTTGTTGTCAATTTCAACTTTATAATCTTCTTTTTTCATATCAGTTGCAGCCAATTCGACTTCTAGCTTATTTTCGGTCTCTTTTAAGTTCACCGAAGGTAAATTAGTTTCAATGCCAGAAAAATTTTCATCATTCCAATCTAACGAATCTTTTGTAAAAAAATCATCAAAAACAGTATTTAATGATGGGAAAAAGCCGCTTTTTTAACTAAGGTTTTCATGATTTTTTGTTTAAAGCTGTTTATGATATCTTAAGTCAAATTTAATGATTTAATTATTTTATAAAACAGCTTTTAAAATTTAAAACGTTGAAAAACAATTTATTATCGCTTAATCACCTATTTTTTTTAAAAAAAAAGACAATTCTTACAGCTGATAGTTCACGTTAAAACAATTAGTACCACCGTTTTTTATTTAGTTTTGATGCTTCTGATTTTCTTGATTTATGAGCACCTCCACTTCTGTTTGAATTCTTTTGAGCTGCGGATGCTGGAGCCGTTTCCGGACTGCCCGAGTGCCAATGGTAGGGATGATCATTTACGGTTTTAACGTCAACTTTTATTAATTTTTGTATATCCTTCCAATATGCATGCTCGTCTTTACTGCAAAAAGAAATAGCAATTCCACCGTTTCCGGCACGACCGGTTCTGCCAATTCTGTGTACGTACGTTTCAGGAATATTGGGTAAATCAAAATTAATTACAAACGGTAATTGATCGATATCAATTCCTCTGGCTGCTATATCAGTTGCAACTAAAATGCCGATTTCTTTGTTTTTGAAAGCATCCAAAACACGTTGTCTTGCATTTTGTGATTTGTCACCGTGAATAGCTTCTGCGGCGATATTATTTTTTCGTAATGCCTTAACAACGTTGTCGGCACCGTGCTTTGTTCTGGAAAAAACCAATACATCAGTTAAATTTTCATTTTTAATCAAATGGTATAATAAGTTTCTTTTTTCGCCTTTTTCAACGAAATAAACGCGTTGTTCTACGTTTTCAGCAGTTGAAGAGACAGGCGAAACGGTCACTGTTGCAGGATCTGTCAGAAAAATTTCGGCTAATTCTCTGATCGCGATCGGCATTGTTGCAGAGAAAAATAATGTTTGTCGGTTTTTTGGCGTAAGCTTTACAATTTTTTTAACATCATTTACAAATCCCATGTCCAGCATTTGATCTGCTTCGTCAAGGACTAATGTATGCAGATGATCTAGATCGATAAAACCTTGTTTGTGTAAATCAAGAAGTCTTCCGGGAGTTGCGATCAATATATCGACACCATTTTTTAAGGTATCAACTTGTGGATTTTGTGAAACGCCACCAAAAATTGTAAGCTGTGTCAGGTTAGTGTATTTTGCGTATGTGTCGAAACTTTGGCCAATTTGAACGGCTAATTCTCGGGTTGGAGTCACGATTAGTGATCGAATTACTTTGGCTTTTTTGGATGAACCCACAATTCGGTGTAACTGATGTATAATTGGTATTGCAAATGCGCCTGTTTTTCCTGTCCCGGTTTGCGCACAACCTATTAGATCTCGTCCCGCTAGTACTAGTGGTATAGATTGTTCTTGAATAGGAGTTGGGTTAAGGTAGCCTTGTTCAAATACGGCTTTTTGTATACTTTTTGAAAGTGATAAATCTTCGAATAACATATTTTGGATATTAAATATCTTGTATTAAGTACAGAGATAGCATCCAAAGATAGTATTTATATTTTTGATGGTTCTTTTTATGTTATTTGGGAGCTGAATTTAGAAAGTTTTAAGAGAGGGAATTATAGTTTGAACGGACTGAGTAATGTTGGATTTAATAAAATCAGTTACCAGATAACCTATAAGTTTACCTATAAGATGATTGTTTTTTTCTTCTCCTAAATCCGGTGCGCCTTCACAAATATGTAAATAGGAAGCATTTTTATTTTTTCCAAAAAACGAAATAAACTGACGGAGTTGTTCAACGGAGAAACCACTCATTGTCATCGCACTGGAGGCAATGTTTGGAATGGCATCTAAATCGATTTCAATTCCAAAGGAGTCATCATTTACAAATTCTAATGCTTGTGACATTTCCTTGTCAAAATCCTTTTCTCTGCGGATACTGATACTATCATAAGTGTTGTAACGGACTCGGTCTTCTATTTTTTTGATAATATCTAAAACACTTTTGGAAGTGTAATTTTCATGCAAGCCAAAAATGAAATATTTTTTCAAAAAACCTTCTTCGAAAGCATAGGAAAAACCATTGCCGCTGTGACGTCCTTCCAAAATTCTAAAATCAGAATGGGCATCAAAATTAATTGCATTTATAGGTTTGCCTTTTGCAAGAGCGGTTCCTTTTATGTTGCCGTAGGAGTTATTGTGTCCGCCACCAACAACAATTGGAATTTTGCCTAATTTTACGATGTTAAAAATAATATGGGAAACATCCTTGTCAATTTTATCAACGAGCTGACTCAATTTTGAACGATCGTCAATGTCATTAAAGTCTAAAAGTTCTACATTTTTCATATGTTCAGTTACATCCAGTTGACCTAAAACAACAAGCTGAGTGCCTTTACAAAAACGATTGTGTTGAATATTTGCAATACTTTTTATTGCACTATCCCAAGCTGATGCAGTTCCCGGTCTCCCGTAGTTGGCTCTTACGCCAATATCTTCCGGAATCCCAAACAATACATATTTAGCATCGCAGGTTTTTAAAAATTCAATAGAATCAGCATCTTTTGGAACAGTTATCATTTTTTCTCCAAATTTTATTTCGCCATTTCTGTGGTTGGTTATCTTTGAGAGATCTTTTATTGTGAACGGGATAATCTTTTCCATTAAAAAAATATTTTTTTCAAAAATAATATAATTGTATCAACTTACGTTAATAGATGGTTATATATTGTTAAATTTGTAAATAAATAAAAATTAAAACTAGATGGAAAATCAAAAAAGCAGTTCGAGTCTTAAAGCGGTAATAGCTGTATTGGCTATTTTATTAGTAGGTAGTTTGATATACATTTTTAAAATGACCTCCGATGCTGAAGTAGTAAAAACCGAATTAAAAAGTACTCTAACGGAGAAAGAATCGGTGATGAAAGATTTACAAGAATTAAAATCGACTTATGATGCTGCCATCGCAGAGAATACTTCCATGTCCGATGAGTTAATTCTGGAAAGAGATAAAGTAGTTAATTTAATGTCTGATTTAAGTAAATCCAAAGGAGATGTTAATTCTTTATCAAAATACAGAACACAATTCAACGCTTTACAGGGCAATATGAAAGTATTAATGGCTGAAAATGATGGGTTAAGAAAGCAAAATACAACCTTAACTACACAGCGTGACAGTACGGTGGTGGTATTAGGAGAGACTAAAAAGAATGTCGAAGCATTGACAGGTCAAAATGAAGAATTAACAAAAGCAGTCGAAATTGGTTCGAAATTAACTGTTTTAAATACAAGAGGATCGGCTTTCAGATTAAGAAGTTCAGGGAAACAAATTGAAACAGATAAAGCAAGCAGAGCGGATGTACTTAGAGTAAACTTTACAATTGCTGAGAATGCTATTGCTAAATCAGGTGATAAAACATATTACGTGCAAGTAATTGACAGTAAAAATAATGTTTTAGGAGATAAGAAATCAGAAAATTTTGGAGAAAATACGTTGACATATAGTTTTTTAACTAATGTAAAATATGAAAATAAAACAATCCAAGTATCTGAAGATTTAAGAGGAAAAGACTTTGCCAAAGGAACTTATTATATCAATATTTTTGATAGAGATATATTGGTTTCTAAAACAAGTTTTGTACTGAGATAAGACTTAGTATTATATGAAAAAGAGAAGCATTTGTTTACCATCTGCGAACAAATATTTTAATTATAGTTGAGAAAAAGTATAGCTAAGATATTTAGAAGATTAAATAACAAGCGATTGTTGAATAGATGTAATTCTATTTAACAATCGCTTGTTTGCTTTTAGTATTTATTATTAGGAAAGTTATAAGAGAATGAATCAAAACAAAAGCAACTTATCTCCTGTTTAACAAGTTTGCTATTCAATAAGATATATTATGAAATATGGCTCGTACTGAAGTAATATTATTGCATTTTTTCACGACTAAACAAATTATTTTGATTTAATAAGAATCGCTCATTTTCTTTTTTATGGCATCCAAACAAAGATTATTAATGCTTCCTTCGTGCGTATGTTTGGTTTCTTTTGGAGATTGAAATGTACCATTTTCCAGTTGCTCGGCAACGGCTTTATACGCATCTCTAAACGGTATTCCGGCAACCACCATTTCGTTTAAGGAATCAACCGTAAATAAATAATCGTATTTTTTATCGTCTAAAATGTGTTCTTTTACTGCAATGTCTTTGATAGCAAAAATAGCAATATCCAAACAGGCTTTCAGGTTTTGAATCGCTGGAAACAATCCTTCTTTCAACAATTGCACATCCCTATGATAACCACTAGGAAGGTTGTTGGTAATTAAAGTAATTTCATATGGAAGCGCTTGAATCTTGTTGCATTTTCCACGGATCAACTCAAAAACATCGGGGTTTTTCTTGTGGGGCATAATGCTCGAACCTGTTGTAAGATGCGAGGGCAAAGTGATGAAATCGAAATTCTGACTCATGTACAAACAAACATCCATCGAAAATTTTGATAGGGTTGCAGCCACGCTACTCATTGCGAAAGCCACTGTTTTTTCTGATTTTCCACGACTCATCTGTGCGGCAACCGAATTAAATTTTAAGGTTTCAAACCCTAATTCCTTTGTGGTGAATGTTCTGTTGATAGGGAAGGAACTTCCATAACCTGCAGCCGAACCTAATGGGTTTTGGTCTACTATTTTTAAAGCAGCATTTAGCATAGTTATGTCATCAATCAAAGTTTCGGCGTAAGCGGAAAACCACATTCCAAAAGAAGACGGCATCGCAATTTGAAGGTGAGTATATCCGGGCAATAAAACATTTTGATGTTTTTCAGCCAATTCCATTAGCAAATCAAAAAGACTTTTTACTTGTTCCTTTAGTTCTTTAACCACGTCTTTTAGATACAAATTAACATCTACTAAAACTTGGTCGTTACGAGAACGGGCCGTGTGAATTTTTTTTCCGGCGTCTCCCAATTTTACTGTCAGTAAATATTCGATTTTGGAATGTACGTCTTCAAAGCTGTCTTCGATTTCGAATTTTCCGTTTTCAACGGCTGCAATTATTTCTTCCAAAGCCAAAACCAAAGCAACGGTTTCGGAATCTGTTAAAAGTCCTATTTGTCCCAGCATTTTTGCATGTGCTATAGAGCCTAAAGCATCGTATTTGGCAAGAACTAAATCCAGTTCTCTGTCGTTACCAACGGTGAAATGTTCGATTTGCTTATCGGTTGGTATTCCTTTTTCCCAAAGTTTCATATATGGATAATTAGATTGTTAGATTGTTAGATTTTAGCCCGGATAGTAGTGGAAATCCTTTTATTTTTTTTCTTTAAAAAAATAAAAGATTGCAACGAATAGCGGGATTAGCTCCTGAAAATAATCAGGATAAATCCAAATTATTTTATTGTTTGAAAAAATCAGTTAGTATTTTGATATACAATTGAGTTCCTTCTTCTATTTCGTTTATAAATATAAATTCGTCCGCCGAGTGTGACCGCAGAGTTTCGCCAGGTCCTAATTTCAAGGATTGACAACTCAAAACCGATTGATCCGAGAGGGTAGGTGACCCGTAAGTGGTTCTTCCCAGTGCGATTCCGGCTTGTACTAATTCGTGTGCAACGGGAATTGATGATGCATTCAAATACATCGAACGCGGATTGACTTCGGCAGTCTGATGCTCTCTTACGGTATCTAAAATTTCGTGATTGTTATAGGAATCATTTACTCTAATATCGACAACCAAATGACATTCTGCGGGAACTACGTTGTGTTGTTTACCTGCAGTGACTTGTGTTACGGTCATTTTTACAGGACCTAAAACCTCCGATATTTTTTCGAATTGATAACTGTTAAACCATTCGATAACGGGTATCGCATTGTAAATAGGATTGTCAGGATTGTTGTGTGCTGCATGACTAGCGGTACCTTTTACGATAACATCGAGGACCAATAATCCTTTTTCGGCTACGGCCAATTGCATCAAAGTAGGTTCTCCCACAATGGCACATTCCAATTCCGGTAAATGTTTCAATACGCTGTTTAACCCATTTTTTCCGCTGCTTTCTTCTTCGGCTGAAGCGACTATCACAATGTTGTAAGGCAGATTTTCATTCGAATAAAAATGAACAAAAGTGGCTAAAAGTGAAACCAGGCAACCTCCCGCATCATTGCTTCCCAATCCAAATAATTTCCCATCTTTTTCAATAGCTTTAAATGGATTGTTTGTGTAACCTTGGTTTGGTTTTACGGTATCGTGATGTGAATTCAGTAAAAGTGTTGGCTTTGTTTTATCAAAATTCTTATTGAAAGCCCAAATATTATTATTCTCTCTTTCGAAGGGGATATTATTTTGTCTAAACCAATTTTCGATTAAAAGTGCTGTTTGGTCTTCTTCACTTGAAAATGAAGGCGTTTCAATCAGTGCTTTTAATAACGTAATGGCTTCTTGTGTAAGGATTTCTATACTCTTCATAGTGTAATTGTAGTGTACAACGCCGTTTTATCTTGTATCATCCTGTGATGACCAATTTTTATTTTTTGAACTCCCTTGGACAAACTATTAAAGCAATTGTCTAATTTAGGAATCATTCCAGAATGTATGGCGCCGTCAGCTTTTAATTTAGAATATAATTCTTGATTAATGTTCTCAATTACGGATGCATCATCTTCGGCATCATACAGAACGCCGGGTTTTTCGAAACAATAATTCAAAGTGACATCAAAAACTTCCGATAAAGCAATTGCTAGTTCGCTCGCAATGGTATCGGCATTCGTGTTTAATAATTGTCCTTTTCCATCGTGTGTTATCGCGCAAAATACAGGAACTATTCCACTAGAAAGTAACGTTTGTAATAAGTTTGTATTCACTTTTTTTACATCACCCACAAAACCATAATTGATTGTAGGATGGTTTCTTTTATCCGATAGAATTAAATTCCCATCAGCACCAGAAAACCCCATCGCATTGGTGGAATTAGCTTGTAATTGAGCAACGATATTTTTGTTGATCTGACCTGCATAAATCATCACAACTACATCAAGCATAGCGGCATCGGTAATGCGTCTTCCGTCAATCATTTGAGGAACTAAACCAATACTTTCCGCCATTTTGGTAGCTGATTTTCCACCGCCATGAACGAGTACTTTATAGCCTTCAATCTGAGAAAAATCAATTAAAAACTGTGATAATTCCGTTGGGTTGTCAATAATGTTTCCTCCAATTTTTATTAGCGTTACCGGTTTTTTATTTTCCATTTTCCAATATTTTTTGCAACACTAATTGTGCGGCATAGGTTCTATTGTTGGCTTGCTCAATAACAATTGAATTTTCACTGTCAATCAATTCATCCGTTACAATTACGTTACGTCTTACTGGCAAACAGTGCATGAATTTAGCATTATTAGTCAGTTTCATTTTGTCGGCAGTTACAGTCCAATTTGGGTCGGAATTTGTAATCTGACCATACTCATTATAATTGCTCCAGTTTTTGGCATAAATAAAATCGGCGTTTTCGAAAGCTTTGTCTTGGTCGTATTCAATCTTGGAATCTTTCGTGATTTCAGGATTCAATTCGTAACCTTCAGGATGCGTAATGACAAAGTCTGCATCTTGTAACTGCATCATTTGCACAAAGGAATTGGGTACCGCTTGAGGTAAAGCTTTAGGATGTGGAGCCCAAGTCAAAACTACTTTTGGACGGTGTTCTGTTTTGTGTTCGGCCATTGTAATTGCATCGGCTAGCGATTGTAATGGATGTCCTGTCGCACTTTCCATATTAACAATTGGAACAGTTGCGTGTTTCAAGAAACCCATTAGAACAGTTTCGGCATTGTCTTTTTCTTTGTCTACCAATCCCGCAAAAGCCCTGATGGCAATAATATCGCAATATTGAGAAACAACTGCTGCAGCTTCTTTAATATGTTCCGAAGCACCAGAGTTCATGATGGCTCCATCTTCAAATTCCAATGTCCAACCTTCACTGGTAAAATTCATTACCATGACATTCATTCCTAAATTCAAAGCTGCTTTTTGAGTACTCAAACGCGTTCTCAAACTGGAATTAAAAAACAACATTCCTAAGGTTTTGTTTTTACCCAGTTTTTTGTTTTTAAGGGGTTTTTTCTTGATTTTCAATGCTTGTTTCACCCATTTGTCGAGTGAATCTATGTTTTGTATAGAAATATAGTTCATTGTTTTGTGTTTTAAGTTTTTGGACGCGGATTAAACGGATTCGCTATCGCGAAGACACGGATTAAAACGGATTTTTTTCTTTATTTTCTGTTATTTTCAAAAATTTTCCTTCTAAATTCAGGTTTTTTTCCAAAGTTTAAAAGTAAACCTACTTCACAATCAGTGCTTCTTAAATAATTTAAAATTTGGTTTTCAAAATCTTTCACTATCTAATCAACTGCTTTTAGTTCCAATATTATTAGATTTTCTACTATTAAATCTGCATAATATTCGCCAACTTCAGTTCCTTTATAGTAAACTTTAATTTTATTCTGAGCCTCAACTTGGTATCCTTTATTTTTCAATTCTATATACATTGAATTTTGATATACTTTTTCTAAAAAGCCATAACCCAATTCATTATACACTTCGTAAAAAGTTTTTAAAATTCCATCCGTTAATTCTTTATGTTTTAAATCCATTTTAAAAATCTGTTTTTATCAGCGTCTTCGCAACGCGAATCCGTTTTGTCTGTGTCCCTTCTTTATAGAATTTTAGTGAAAGGTATTTCGTTTTTTAAAGCTTTCAAAATAAAATTATCTTCCAGGCCATTGACAATCCAGGTTTCGATAGTAGCGGCTTTGGCAATTGCCGAAGCTTCTATTTTAGATTGCATTCCGCCGGTTCCATGCGAGGATTTAGAATCGCCAATCTCTTTTTCCAATACTTTTAAATCGGTTACCAAAGAAATAGTTTCAGGAACGGCATCATGGATGGATGCTTTGGTGTAAATCCCGTTCGTATTGGTAGCGATAATCAGAATGTCAACATTTAATAAAACGGCGGTCAAAGCGGCTAATTTATCGTTATCACCAAACTGGATCTCATCCGTTGCCACGGTATCATTTTCATTTATAATTGGAATATAGCTGTTTTTGACCAACACATTGATTGTGTTTACAATATTTACTTTGGATTGTTCTTTTTCGAAATCAGAATAAGAAAGCAAACACTGCGAAATTAGCAATCCTAAATCGCTGAAATTTTCATGATAAATTCGCATCAAATGGGGCTGACCAATAGAAGCTAACGCTTGTTTTACAAAAACATCTTTGTCTTGATTCTCCAGTTTTACAAATTGTTTGGCCGCAGCAATTGCACCTGAACTCACAATGATGAACTCGTAATTGTCCTGTAAAGCGGCTATTTGCATTCCAATATCTTCAATCTTTCCTCTCGAAATGTGATTGGTTTCCTTGGTTAGCGTATTGCTCCCTAACTTTAATAAAATTCTTTTTTTAGCCATTTTTATTCTTTATTCTGAATCCTTCTTTTTTTCAATCTTTCGACTTTATGACTTTGGAATTTACGACTATTATCTTGTTTGTCCATTTCCGTAAATATACCATTTATTAGTAACTAGATGTTGCAAGCCGATTGGCCCACGTTGGTGTAATTTGTCCGTGCTTATCGCCAATTCTCCTCCTAAACCAAATTGTCCGCCATCAGTGAATCGGGTAGAGGCGTTTTGATATACGGCTGCGGTATCTACATTTTCCATGAATTCCTGGGCAATTGCATCATTTTTTGTGATTATCGAAGCGGAATGCCCGCCACAATATTTATTTATTTTGTCAATCGCTTCTTGATCCGAATTGGTTGTTCCAATAACAATTTTGTAATCCAAAAACTCTTCGTACCAAATTAAATCCGATTCGATCTGAGTAACATTTGTTGCGTTTGAAATACTTTCATCTCCCAAAATAGTAACGTTTCTTTGTTGTAATTCTTCAACTATTTTGATAACAAAACCTTCCCAATTTTCAAGATTAGTATCAATTAAAACTTTATCTAAAGCATTGCAAACTGATATATTTGAGGTCTTTCCATTAATAATAATGTCAAGTGCTTTTTTTAAATCGGCTTCCTTATTCACATATACAAAATTATTTCCTCGGCCACTTATAATCACTGGGCAAGTGGCATGTTTTTTTACAAAAGCAATTAATTTCTCCCCACCACGAGGAACGATTAAGTCCACTTTTTGTGTTGGGTTCTCCAAAAATGCCTGTGTTTCTTCCCGATTGTAATTCAAGTATTCCACCCATTCTGTAGCAATATTGTTCTCTTTTAAGGCTTGATGCCACAACTCCACAATTTTTAAGTTGGATTGTAAAGATTCTTTTCCGCCTTTGAGTAGAATTTTGTTTCCGGATTTAAAAGCGATTCCACCAGCTTCAACAGTAACATCAGGTCTAGATTCATAAATAATCATTATAGTTCCAAAAGCCGCTGATTTATTGATGATTTTCATTCCGTTATCATGGTCGAAATTAAAACGCTCCACACCAATAGGATCTTCTTGACTCGCTAATTGCTCCAGAGATAGAATCATACCGTCAATTTTGGCATCATCAACCAGTAAACGTTTTTCCATCGCTAAATCATCCCCCGAATAATTGCTTAAATCCTGTTGATTTATAGTCTTAAGATTGGCTCTTTCTTGTTCAAGAAGTTCGGCCATACTACTTAAAACTGCATTTCGTTTTTCTATTGGTAATACGTGGTTCATTAGTTTTTGGTTTACTATTTTAGAAAAAAATCTAAGCATATAAGTCACATAAGTTTAAGAGCTTAGAAGATTTATATGTTTAAAAAATCATTTCAATTCTGCCAATGTTTCTTTTAAAGCTATAATAAAGGTATCGATTGCTTCTATCTTGATTGTCAATGGAGGAAGAATTCTTAATAAGTTTTTATTGTTCGCATTTCCTGTAAAAATATGTTTGTCGATAATCATTTTTTTACGAAGATCACTTACGTCAAAATCAAATTCTACTCCTAGCATTAATCCTCTTCCTTTTACTTGGATCACTTCAGGAACTTGTTTGATTGCTTCTAAAAAATAGGCGTAAACATCATTTACGTTATCCATTAATTTTTGGCTTTTAATCACATCTAAAACTGCTATTCCAGCGGCACAAGCCAAATGGTTTCCGCCGAAAGTAGTTCCTAATAATCCATAACTCGCTGTAAATTTTGGAGAAATCATGATGCCTCCAATAGGAAATCCGTTGCCCATTCCTTTCGCCAGACAAATAATATCTGCTTTGATGTAATGATGTTGGTGTGCAAAAAACTTTCCGCTTCTTCCGTATCCTGATTGCACTTCGTCCAAAATCAGAACGACATCGTAAGTTTCGCACATTTTTTCTAATGCCTGAAAAAATTCAGTTGTCCCTTGGTCTAAACCACCAACTCCTTGAATACCTTCAATGATAACAGAAGAGACGTCGCCTTTTTTTAGTTCGTTTTCTAGCAACTCAATATTGTTCAATGGCAAGAAAGTAACAATTTGTTGCGCATTGATTGGCGCAACAATTTTTTTGTTGTCTGTCACTGCAACTGCCGCCGAAGTTCTTCCATGAAAAGAGTTATCAAAAGCAATAACTCTGGTTTTAGTGTTGTGAAAAGAGGCTAATTTCAACGCGTTTTCATTGGCTTCAGCTCCAGAACTGCACAAGAATAAAGTGTAGTCTTCTAATCCGGAAAGTTTCCCTAATTTTTCTGCTAATTCTACTTGCAATGGATTTTGAATCGCATTGGAATAAAAACCAATATTATCCAATTGATTTTTTAATTTGGCAATATAATCCGGTTGTGTGTGTCCAATGGAAATTACTCCATGACCACCATATAAATCTAAATATTCCACTCCTTTTTCATCTGTAATGGTGCAATCGAGGGCTTTTACAGGAGTGATGTTGTATAATGGGTAAACGTCAAATAAGTTCATAATAAATATTTTTTCCCACCCCGGCCCTCCCCGAAGGGGAGGGTGACGAGATAGAATTTGATTATTTTATTTTTTTTGCATATTGGCTCCCTCCCCTTCGGGGAGGGTTGGGGAGGGGATTAAAATCCGCTTGGTTTCAAATGCAATCCTGTGGTTTCATCTAGTGCAAACATTAAATTCATGTTTTGAATGGCTTGTCCTGAAGCTCCTTTCGTTAAATTATCAATTACTGAAGTAATCAATAACCGGTTTCCTTTTTTCATTAAACTAATAATGCATTTATTCGTTTGAACCACTTGTTTCATGTTGATTTCAGTGGTGGTAATAGTTACGAAAGGTTGATCTTTGTAAAAAGCCTCATATTTCGCCACCACATCTTCCAAGTTTTCTTCGATTGTTGTGTATAATGTTGCAAAAATTCCTCTGGCAAAATCACCTCTGTTGGGTACAAAAATCAATTCGTTTTTATAGTCCGCCTGCAATTGGTTGACACTTTGGTTTATTTCGCCCAAATGTTGGTGTTCAAAAGCTTTATAATGTGACATATTGTTAGATCTCCAACTAAAATGCGTCGTTTCCGAAGGTGAAACTCCAGCTCCCGTGCTTCCGGTTGTGGCATTGATATGAACATCAGTCGTAAGCATTTCGTTTTTAGCCAAAGGCAATAACGCTAATTGAATTGCTGTTGCAAAACAACCTGGATTAGCGATAAATTGGGCATTTTTTATGTTCGCTTTGTTTAATTCTGGCAAACCGTAGACGAAAGATTTTCCGTTGAAATCTTTGTCTTTTGTTAATCTGAAATCGTTTCCTAAATCGATGATTTTGGTATGACTCGCAAATTGATTGTTCTCTAAAAACGATTTTGATTTACCATGACCTAAACACAAGAAAAGTACATTCACATTTGGATTTACAGTATCGGTAAAATTCATTTCGATATCGCCCATCAAATCGTGATGCGCGACATGAAGTGGTTTTCCGGCGTTTGTCGTGCTATACACAAAATCAAGTGTAGCTTTGGGATGAAACATCAATATTCTGATGAGTTCGCCCGCAGTGTAACCTGAACCGCCAATTATTCCAATATTAATCATAATCTTATTTTTTAAACATATTAGAATTAATCCTTGTTGGAGTAATTCGATTTGTATTATTTTTTAACCACATAGATACATAGATTTTATTAATTTTATAAAGCGTTTCACTTATTGGAGTAAAATATAGCTTTGTGTAACCAAAAATTGGTCTATATAAGTTCTTTTTTCTATGTTTCTATGTGGTTAAATTTTATATTTATTGATTAATTCAGAATTTCAATTAATCGTGTGTCAGTTTATTTACTGATGAAAATATATTTTGGGCATTCCCCAGAATTTTGATAAATCCTTTGGCGTCGTCAGAAGTCCAGGCGTTGTTCATTTCTCCGTATTGTCCAAAAGTAGTATTCATTAAATCATTTTCAGATTCAATACCGTCCAATGTAAAGTGATATGGTTTTAGAGAAACGATAACAGTGCCGTTAACTGTGGTTTGAGTATCTTCCAGAAATGCCTCGATGTTTCTCATTACCGGATCTAGAAATTGTCCTTCATGAAACAACATTCCGTACCAGTTTCCTAATTGTTCTTTCCAGTATTGTTGCCATTTGCCCAACGTATGTTTCTCTAATAAATGGTGTGCTTTAATGATGATTAAAGGCGCAGCGGCTTCAAAACCAACTCTTCCTTTTATTCCGATTATCGTATCACCAACATGAATATCTCTACCAATTGCATATGCGCTGGCTAATTTTTCTAATGCAACGATATTTTTTGTTGGGGTATCCAAGTTCCCGTTGATACCTACTAGTTGTCCTTTTTCAAATTGTAAGGTAACTTTCTCTTCACCCGTTTTTTGCAATTGCGAAGGATACGCTTCACTTGGTAAAGTTTGATTTGACGTCAATGTTTCTTTACCGCCTACGCTTGTTCCCCACAATCCTTTATTGATGGAATATTGTGCTTTTTCCCAAGAATAATGAACTCCATTTTTAGATAAATAATCCACTTCTTCCTGTCTTGATAATTTTAAATCACGAATAGGAGTGATGATTTCAATTTCGGGAGCAATGGTTTGGAAAATTAAATCAAAACGAATTTGGTCATTTCCTGCGCCAGTGCTTCCGTGTGCGATTGCTTCGGCACCAACTGATTTTGCATATTTAATCGCTTCGATAGCTTGAAAAACACGCTCAGCGCTTACAGACAGTGGATAGGTATTATTTTTTAATACATTTCCATAAATTAAATATTTTATGGCTTTGTCATAATATTTATCGACAATGGTAAGATTTGTATGTTGAGCACTTCCTAATTCGTAAGCTCTTGCTTCAATGGCGGTTAGCTCCGTTTCATCAAATCCGCCAGTATTTATAAGAACGGTATGAACTTCATATCCTTTTTCGTTTTTTAAATATTTTAGGCAATAGGAGGTGTCTAATCCTCCGCTGTAAGCTAGTATTACTTTTTTCATGATATTATTTTTTTTCCTCACCCCATCCCCAGTCGAAGGAAGGGGAGCCGAAACCGGCAATTGGGAATTTATATTTATGTTTTTTTTTTTACTCCTTGGCTCCCTCAGCTTCGGGGAGGGCTGGGGATGGGATTTATTTTTTTAAGAACAAGGCTTCTTTAATTGATTTTAATCTGTTTAATACTCTAACGTTAAATGGATGTTCAGGCGGATCTTTAGGTTTTTCTTTTGGATCGTAAAGCATTCCAGTACACAAACACATTTTGTTGTCTTTACTTTTTAGGATTTCAAAATTAGTGCAGGTTTTACAACCGGCCCAAAAAGTTGGATCTGTCGTCAATTCTGAAAACGGAACCGGTTTATATCCCAAATCAGAATTGATTTTCATTACTGCTAATCCAGTTGTAATTCCGAATATTTTAGCATCTGGGTATTTCTCCAAAGAATAGTCAAATACTTTCGATTTGATTTGTTTTGCCAATCCTAAATTTCTGTAGTCAGGGTGAACTATCAATCCTGAATGTGCCACATATTTACCGTGCTGCCAACTTTCGATATAACAAAAACCAGCAAATTTCCCGTTGTCTAATGCAATTATGGCATCCTTACTTTCCATTTTTTTCTGGATGTATTCAGGAGTTCTCTTAGCAATTCCCGTACCTCTTAATAGTGCGGATAATTCTATGGTATCGCATATTTCATGCGAATATTTATATTGTTCTTCCTGAGTTATAATGATAGAAATATTCATTTCAAAAGCTGAATTTTGAGTTATAAAAAGATTTTAATATTTGTTTTTGAAATGCATTTTTACCAAATTCAAATACAACAATAAAACTGTTGATTGTTGTGCAATAAATTGAACTACAATGCGGTAGGATTAAATAAGTATTAGTTTTTGGATAAATTATTCCAATGGAAAATAGCGGTGATTTCAAAATGAAAAGAATGAAAAATGAATAAAAATACAAAACAGCTTTTGGGTACTATAATTATAGCATCCGTACTTCGGGAGAAGTTGTAAGTCTGTTTGTCCGTGACAAAGAAGTTATATGTAAACTTGATTTATTCATTGCTTCAAAAGTACACATATTTTTATAACGTAACACTACTTTTCTGTTTTCTAACAAAATTTTAATGTATTGTTGATTTATTTAAATTAAAAAAACTCCTTATTAAAATTGATTATCAAGAAGTTTTATAAAGTTGTAAAGTCTTAAAAATATTAGTTTCTTAGGCTGTTTCGAGTGATAATATCTTTAATTTTAGCTTTTAAGTCAATTCCAGTGTCATAAACCATTTGTTCACTGCTAGGGAAAGGAATTGGATTTCTATCAAAATAAGAATAATAATTATCGTCCGCAGCGAGTCGGTCTCCTTTGTAAGTGGCATAAATATTTTCGAAAATAAATTCACTAGTTAAAGGAAAAGATTGTAAAAGTTGATTGTTTCTGAAATTTATATAATCCACTTTCGCCGTAATTTGGCAAGATTTAAATTGTTTGAATTCATAAATTCGGGCAGTTACAGTTTTAAGATTATCTATCATAACTACTTTACCTTTTTCGTCCAGCACTTCTTTTCCGTTGGCATCAATCAGTTTTTTGAAACCGTCTTTGATAATTCGTTCTTTTACAAATTCTCTTTCTTTAATTTGCTCTGGCGAAATGTAAATTTCTCTAAAATTTATCATCAGTCCGTAATCATAATTGAATCCTTTTTGTTTGTTGCTGTGGTAAACAGTCCATTTATCGTTTAATCCTAAAGTACTGAAATCCAATAAATCATTTTGAAGATGGACCGGAATGATCATGTTGGTTTCGTTTTTGGTGTAAACTGAAACATAATCAGAACCTTTGTATTTTGCATCGTCCATCAATCGCAAAACATCTTTGTAATTTGGATTTATTTGATTTAAATAATCCATGTCATCATACGCTTTTCGATAATTCATCTTGTCTGATGTTGCCATTAATTTTTTGGCATTAGCATACAAATAAGTGGACAAAGCATTTTTGCTGTCAATGATTTGATCGTTATAATTATCAAATGGGAAAATGGCATTTCGTCCTTCTTTGATTAACCTTAAAGGAAGTAAAGGTTTGATTTTTTCCTGACGCGAATTCAATTGTAAATACGTATTATATAATTTTTCCAATTGAGCCGGATTAGCATCTTTAGCCAATAAATTAATAGCATTCAAATCCCGATCTTTTGCTTTGGCGAAAGCCTCTTCGAGTAAGTAAATATAGTCTTGTTTGCCTTTTTTATCTTTATTTGTTCGCAAATTGGATGCGGCGTTATCAATTGCCTGATCGTAATTTCCGGAGTTTACTAAATTTTGCGTTTGCTTTACGCCACAGGAGTAAATAATGAGAAACAGGAATAATGAAAGAGTAATTTTTTTCATAAGCGATATGATTAGTGAAGTGATTTTTGATTGAAATGCTACTTTTTTTAAACAGAGTAAGTATTCTAATTTCCAAAATTCAAAAATAATGCCATAAAAAAACCCAACAAAAGTAGTATAGTTGTTAGGTTTTTAGATTCTATGTTTATTCCTTTTATTTTCTAACGAAAGGTGGCAATAGCTTACTGGAAACTTCACCAAAACCAATGCGAACATGTCCGTTCTGGCAGTGTCCTTTCATGATTACAGTGTCATTATCATTGATAAATTTACGTTCAGTTCCATCTTTCAATTGTATTGGGTTTTTTCCGCCCCAAGTTAGTTCTAACATCGAACCAAAACTGTCAGGAGTAGGCCCGGAAATAGTACCAGATCCCATCATATCGCCTGAATTTACACGACAACCATTAGAAGTATGGTGTGTTAATTGCTGGCTCATTGTCCAGTACATGTATTTAAAATTAGAATGAGAAATAACTGTTGCTTCCGCATTTTCAGGCTGAATGGCCACTTCTAAATTAATGTCAAAAGAATGTTTTCCTTTTTGTTGCAAATAGGGAAGAGGCGTTGGTTCTTGTTTTGGACCTTTGGTTCTAAAAGGTTCTAAAGCATCCATAGTCACGATCCAAGGCGAAATTGAAGAGGCGAAATTCTTTGCCAAGAACGGTCCCAACGGAACATATTCCCATTTTTGAATATCTCGGGCACTCCAGTCATTCAATAAAACCATTCCGAAAATATATTCTTCAGCTTCAGTAACCGAAATATTTTCTCCCATTATATTTACATCTGTAGTAATAAAAGCTGTTTCAAGTTCAAAATCGACAGAACGGGAAGGGCCAAAAACTGGTGTGGTTTCTCCGTTTGGCAACGTTTGTCCCATAGGTCTGTGAACTGGAATTCCAGAAGGAACAATCGTGGAACTTCTTCCGTGATAGCCCACAGGAATGTGTAACCAGTTTGGTAGCAATGCATTTTCAGGGTCACGGAACATTTTCCCTACATTAGTTGCATGCTCTTTACTGGAGTAGAAGTCTGTGTAATCCCCAATAAGCACCGGTAATTGCATTTCTACATCTTCCATCCTGAAAATTATGATGTCTCTATCTTTGGCATTATCCTGTAATTTTGAATTTGTCACATCAAAAAGTTCTGCAATTCGGTTTCGAACCAAACGCCATGTTTTTTGACCATCGGAAATAAAATCATTCAAAGTGTCCTGCATGAACATATCATCCGTCAGCTCAATGCCTTCAAAATAATTTAATTGTTGTAAAGCTCCCAAATCAATGGCGAAATCCCCGATTCTGGTTCCTACGGTTACTATATTTTCTTTGGTAAGAAAAACTCCAAAAGGAATATTTTGAATAGGAAAATCACTATTGACAAGTACTTCTAGCCATGATTTTCTGTTGGTATCGTTAGCTGTTATTGGCATATTTTGTTAATTATTTTGTTAAAAAATTACTCATCAAATATATTATAATCTAACTATTAACCAAACGTTTTTTTGTATTTTTGCATCAAATTAACGAAAATCAAAAAAATGCAACGCGACGAACAAATTTTTGACCTTATTCTAGAAGAACAAGAAAGACAAATTCACGGATTAGAACTTATTGCATCGGAAAACTTCGTAAGTGACGAAGTAATGGAAGCAGCTGGGTCTGTTTTAACTAACAAATATGCTGAAGGCTATCCTGGCAAAAGATACTACGGCGGTTGCGAGGTAGTTGATGTCATTGAACAAATTGCTATTGACAGAGCCAAAGAGTTATTTGGTGCGGCCTATGCAAATGTGCAGCCACACTCCGGTTCGCAAGCAAATACAGCGGTTTACCACGCATGTATTAAGCCTGGAGATAAAATTTTAGGTTTTGATTTGTCTCATGGTGGTCACCTAACGCATGGTTCGCCAGTTAATTTTTCAGGACGTTTGTATACTCCTTCTTTTTATGGTGTAGACAAAGAAACAGGACGATTGAACTATGATAAAATTCAAGAAATAGCGACGAGAGAACAACCAAAATTAATTATTGCAGGAGCTTCAGCTTATTCCCGTGATATGGATTTTGAACGTTTCAGAGTAATTGCTGACAGTGTTGGCGCTATTTTATTGGCTGATATTTCTCATCCTGCAGGTCTTATCGCAAAAGGATTAATGAATGATCCATTACCTCATTGCCATATTGTGACAACTACAACTCACAAAACATTACGTGGTCCTCGTGGAGGTTTAATTTTGATGGGTAAAGATTTCGAAAATCCATTTGGTCTGACCACGCCAAAAGGAGAAATCAGAATGATGTCATCTCTATTGGATTTAGCTGTTTTCCCAGGAAATCAAGGTGGTCCCTTAATGCACATTATTGCTGCAAAAGCAGTAGCTTTTGGTGAAGCGTTGAAAGATGAATTTTTTACATACGCTTTGCAATTACAAAAAAATGCGAATGCTATGGCGGATGCTTTTGTAAAAAGAGGCTATGAAATCATCTCTGGCGGAACGGACAATCACATGATGTTGATTGATTTAAGAAACAAAAACATTTCTGGGAAAGATGCTGAAAACGCATTAGTAAAAGCAGAAATTACAGTAAATAAAAACATGGTTCCATTTGATGATAAATCACCATTTGTAACTTCAGGAATTCGTGTAGGAACTCCTGCAATTACCACTCGTGGTCTTGTGGAGGAAGATATGGAAACCATAGTTGCTTTAATAGACAGAGTTTTGATGGATCATACCAACGAAGATGTAATCGAGGCTGTAGCAAATGAAGTAAACGAAATGATGAGCGAAAGAGCTATTTTCGTATACTAATAAATCGTTGTAAAATTTTTAAAGTCGAAAGTCGAAAGTCTTTGAATAGAATTTAATATTCTGTCTTAGTTTTGGCTTTCGACTTTCGACTTTATGACTTTCTAACTTTAAGATTTAAATTATGTCTGTATTAAGATTAAAATTACCAACCGATCCAAGATGGGTCAATATTGTAGAAAAGAATATTGAGGAAATCTTGACGGATCATGCTTGGTGTGAACAAAAAGCAGCTACAAACGCAATTACGATTATCACTAATAACTCAGAACATCAGGATTTAGTGAAGGATTTATTGGCTTTGGCCAAAGAAGAAATCGATCATTTTGAGCAAGTTCACAATATTATTATCAAACGTGGACTCAAATTAGGTCGCGAGCGCAAAGACGATTATGTAAATGAATTGTATTCGTACATGAAAAAAAGCAGCGACGGAAGCAGGGTTTCCAGCTTAGTGGAACGGTTATTGTTTTCGGCAATGATAGAAGCCAGAAGTTGTGAACGTTTCAAAGTACTTTCAGAAAATATCAACGATGAAGAACTGTCCGTGTTCTATAGAGATTTGATGGAAAGCGAAGCAGGACATTATACCACTTTCATTACATACGCTAGAAAATATGGTGTGGGAATTGATGTAGAAAAACGTTGGCGAGAGTGGCTGGAATTTGAAGAGTGCATTATTGCTAATTATGGTAAAAACGAAACGATTCACGGGTAGGTATTTTGATGTTTTTAAATTTTAATTGCGTTAGGTAATTGTTTTTGAGGTAGTTGATTGTATTTTTATTCCTTACGATTTTGCCATTTGGGACAAAAATTAAGTAGTAATAATCGATTCGCAATATTTAATATCTTTTTTAGAAATAAATCAATTATTAACAATATATTCACAGGATGAAGCTTAATTACAATTACGATGGAAATATTGCTTGTCGCAGAATACTAGAAGACCATTTAGATAAATTAAATATTGAATATCAGGTTTTAAGTTTAGGTCAAATTGAAATTAATGATGATGTTTCAATTGAGATTTTTGAACAGCTTCAAACGGCATTAGATAGCTATTCAATCCACATTATAAATAATCCCAAAGGGCAACTGATTCAGCAGATAAAGGATGCCATTGTTGAAATTATTTATGAAAAAGATAAATTTCCAAGTACAACAATTTCGCAATATTTATCTGAAAAACTGAATTCTAGATATGGTTATATTACCAATATTTTTTCGGAGTACACACATACTTCAATAGAGAATTTTATTATTATTCAAAAAATTGAAAGAGCCAAAAAATTAATATTAGATGGAGAATTTAGTTTAACGGAGATCTCTTATGAATTAAATTACAGTAGTGTTGCATATTTATCGACACAATTCAAAAAAGTTACCGGATTGACGCCATCCATGTTTAAAAGAATAGTTGAAAAAAGAAGAAAATTATCAAAAGATATTAAATAAAATTACCTACACCCGAATATTTCATGATTAATAATATAAATAGAATACATATTTTGATTGCTGACGATGATGAAGATGATATTCAACTTTTTAATGAAGCGTTGGCTGAGCTAAAAATGGATAATAAGCTGACTTCCTGTAAAGATGGAAAAGATTTGATGGATTATCTTCACAATCCTGAAAATAAGCTGCCACATGTTTTATTTCTGGATTTAAATATGCCTTGCAAAACGGGTAACGAATGTCTCCGCGAAATAAGAGCAAATGCTCGTTTTAATGATATTTCTATTGCAATATATTCCACTTCTTCGTCAGAAAAAGATATCGAAGATACTTTAGTGGGAGGGGCCAATATTTATATAAAAAAGCCAAACGATTTTTCGAAATTAAAAAAGGTAATTAAAGATGTGGTAAACATGAACTGGCAATACCAATCTTTAGGCTTAAACAAAGAAACCTTTTTCTATAGTTTGTAAATCTTAAATAATGAAAATTTTAAGATTACTGAAAAATACTCAAGTATTCAAAATCGCTTTGGCTATAGCAATTGTAGTTGTGATGTACATTGCTTCTCAATTTTATTATCAAATGCACAAGCTCAACGCAACCGTTGAACTGATTGCAAATTCCAATGAATCCCAAGATGAATTAGAAAACCTGTTATCCGTAATCAGTAATTACGAAACAAGTTTACGCAGTTTCATCATTACAAAAGACGAGAGTTATATTGAAAATCGATTTTTAAGTCGTGGTAAAATTGAACGAAGTATTGAAAAATTAAAAGAGTTATCGGTCAATGATTCATCCAGAAATCAAGATATTGATAGCCTCAAAAAAATTATAGACCAAAGATTTAAGCTATTTCGCGAGACATTGATTGTTGCAAAAAGTAAAAATGACAATCGATTGGCATTGAATGCAAAAATGGTTGAAAGTAGCGAAGTTACTGAAATGATGAGAAGCTTTGTTAGCAAAATAGTATTTTCGGAAAATATAAAAACAAAGCTGCAAAACGACAGTCATCAATTTGAATTGAATGACTTGATTATCACTGCTTTTTTATTGGTGATCGTAACGCTTTTGGTCTTATTTCTGTCTTTTAATAAAATGAATGTGGATATTGCGGAACTGCAGAAAGCAAATGATAAATTAAAATTGCTTAATAAGTCCTATAACACTGCAGAAATGACAGCAGGATTTGGACATTGGATGTTAAACATAGAAGCGAACACCTACACTTTTTCAGATAATTTATACCGTTTAATGGGAGTTGAACCTAATGCTTTCGAACCTAATATTGAAAACACAAAAGCCTTTATTTATCCTGAGGATTTAGAATATGTAACTAAAATACACGAGGATTCTTTGATAAATAATGAATCTACTGCAATGAATTTTCGATTTTTAACTGCTGACGGTGAAGTAAAACATATTAGGGCTGTTGGAAGTTTTACTACAGATGGAAATGGAGATTCATTCAAAATAGGCGTTATTTATGACATTACAAGTCAACACCACAAGACGCTTGAATTAGAAAATAATAACAAAGAACTGGAATATATAAATGCAGAACTGGAATCATTTAATAATATTGTGAGCCACGATTTACAAGAACCATTGCGTAAAATTCAAATATTTATTTCCAGATTAGAAGAAAAAGAATTGCATTTGCTGACACAACAAGGAAAAGATTATTTTTCTAAAATACGAACTGCGGCAAATAGAATGCAGACATTGTTAATTGATTTGGTAAATTATTCCCGAACAATAAAAGGCGACAAGGTTTTTGCAGCAACGGATTTAAATTTAGTTTTAGACGAAATTCTCCTTGATTTATCGTGTAGTATTGAAGAGAAAAAGGCAGAAATTTTAATTGGTAAGTTACCAACACTTATCGCCATACCTTTCCAGATTAAACAACTTTTTATTAATTTAATTTCCAATGCGCTTAATTACAGCAGGGAGGAAGTAAGTCCTCAAATCAGCGTAGTTTCTAAAAAGGTTACAAAAAGAGACTTGCGAAATTATAATATAGATAGCAAGAAGGAGTATTATAAGATTGTAATTTCGGATAATGGAATTGGTTTTAAACAGGAATATGCCGATAAAATATTTCTTTTATTCAAACGATTGGAAACCGATGCTAAATACGCAGGAACTGGGCTTGGACTGGCTATTTGCAGCAGAATTGTGGAAAATCATCAAGGCTTTATCAAAGTGAAAAGCACGCCTAATCTCGGATCTAAATTCTACATATTTTTTCCAAGAAGAGATTCGCTTTAATAGAGGTTTTTAAAATTATTCAGAAATAGCATTATGCTCTCATGCGGAAAAAAGCTTCATTTTACCTCATAATTTAGCGTATTAAATTTTTTCTCACTTCTAATTTGAACTAATGAATGTAGCTTCAAAATGGATATTGTTGTACATTTATAGAAAGAATTCACAACAATTCAAAAAATTAAATAAGAAGCGAAATGAGTTTACAATTACGATTATTATTTTATTTGCTACTCCTCAGTTTGCTTTCTTGTTCCAAAAATAAAGCAGAAGAAATTAAACCAACAATAGGTGAAGTTACGGAAAGTGTTTATGCCTCTGGAGTTATCAAAGCAGAAGGACAATATACGGTCTACGCTACTGTAAACGGCACGTTACAAAAAGTAAATGTTACCGCTGGTCAATCCATTACTAAAGGACAGTCTTTATTTGAATTGGAAAGTGATAAAGCGGAATTGAATACGGAAAACGCTCTTTTAGCGTATCAATTAAGTCTGGAAAGCAGTCGGTATATCCAAGATAAAATTGCCGAAATGCAAATGAAAGTCCAATCAAGCAGAGATAAATTAACGTTGGACGAATCCATTTACAACCGAAATAAAAACATCAAAAATCAGGGAGGCATTTCGGAAGTTGATTTTGAAAGAGTAGAATTAGCATTCAAAAGTTCCAAAATTAATCATGAATCGGCTAGAAAACAATTGGCACAACTCAAAGCCCAATTGGAGAATGATCAAAGCAGAAATGCTGTCAATCTACGAATAAACCAGAAATCCCAAAGTGATTTTATCGTCAAAAGTGCCTTTTCCGGACAATTGTTTGATGTATTGGTGAAAGAAGGAACATTAGTTACGCCGCAAACTCCTTTGGCGATAATTGGTCAATCCGATTCCTTTTTATTGGAATTAGAAGTGGACGAAAATGATATGGTTCGCGTGAGCACGGGACAAAAAGTATTGGTGACAATGGATAGTTATAGAGGACAGGTTTTTGAGGCCGTTATTGATAAAATTTACCCGATAATGAACGAGCGATCCCGTACTTTTAAAATCGAAGCATCTTTTATGAAACCACCTTTAAAACTGTATCCAAATCTTACTGCTGAAGCCAATATTATCATTCAGATAAAGCAGAATACCATCACGATTCCAAAATCATATTTGATAGAAGGCAAATATGTTTTAGTAAACAAAGAAGAAAAAAGGGAAGTGAAAACCGGTTTGAGCGATTATCAAAAAGTGGAAATAATATCAGGATTAACCGCTGAAGAAACGATCTATAAACCCAAATAATGAACTTTAAACTGATTTTAAATATTGCTATGCATTTGCTTCGTGCAAGATTGAAGCAAACGATTGTTGCTGCTATTGGCGTAACGTTCAGTATTGCTATGTTTATTGCTTTGGTTAGTTTTATGAATGGTTTAAATGATTTATTAGATGGCTTAATGCTCAATAGAACGCCCCATATACTGCTATATAATGAAATAAAGCCTTCGGAAAATCAACCCATACTTTCATCCGAAGCGTTCAAGAAAAAAACCAATTTTGTTCGTTCGATTAAGCCGAAAGACCGTGGAAAATCCATTTATAACAGCAAAACAATTCTGGCTGTTTTAAAACAAGATTCTCGCGTGATTGATGTTGCTCCAAAGGTGACTTCGCCCGTTTTTTTTAATTCGGGGACGATCGAAATTTCAGGAATAATAAATGGAATTGATGTTTTATCTGAAGATAAATTATTTAAAATCAGTGATTACATCATAGAGGGAAAAGTAGCTGATTTGCTTCAAAATAATAGCATTATTATTGGAAAAGGTTTATCGGATAAAATGCTTCTTACCAAAGGTGACATTATCAAGATTACCACTTCTAAAGGAAATTTAGCTTCGCTTAAAATTGTGGGTATTTCTGAAATTGGGATTGCTGAAATCGACAATGTGACGAGTTTTACCTCTTTGGCGACAGCCCAAAAAATATTGGGAGAACCTACAAACTACATCACCGATATTCAGCTAAATTTATATAATATGGCTACTGCAACTGCTGTTGCGAAAGAGTTTCGGGATAACTTTAATCTGGATGCGATTGATTATCAAACTGCAAATTCTCAGTTTGAAACCGGAAGTACGGTGCGAAGTATCATTTCCTATTCCGTTGGCGTGGTGTTGCTAATTGTCGCCGGTTTTGGAATTTATAATATTCTGAATATGATGATTTATGAAAAAATGGACAGTATTGCGATTTTGAAAGCAACTGGATTTTCCGGTAATGATGTGAAATGGATTTTTGTTTCGCTTTCTATCATTATTGGACTTGCTGGAGGATTGTTTGGTTTGCTGTTTGGCTATATTTTCTCTTCAATTATTGATGTTATTCCGTTTGAAACGGCTTCATTACCCACGGTAAAAACTTATCCTGTTAATTACAATCCGCTATTTTATGGTATCGGGATTACTTTTGCATTATTTACAACAACCATTGCCGGACTTTTTCCTGCTTTAAAAGCTAGTAAAGTAGATCCAGTAGAAATTATCAGAGGGAAATAAAGATGGAAAATAATACTGTTTTAGAGACAAAAGGTCTTAATAAATATTTTTACAACCCTATAAAATTTCAAGTGTTGAAAGAAATAAGTATGCGAGTAAATCATGGCGAATTTGTTTCCATTGTAGGAAAATCTGGCTGTGGTAAATCAACTTTGTTGTATTTACTTTCTACAATGGACACGGAATATGAAGGTCAGATATTAATTCATAACGAACTTGTTACCGGAAAAACCGACAGAGAATTAGCATTAATCAGAAATGAAAAAATAGGCTTTGTATTTCAGTTTCATTACTTACTGGCAGAATATAATGTGTTGAAAAATGTAATGCTTCCGGGGATGAAATTAGCTAAATATTCAAATAAAGAATTAGAGAATCGCGCTATGGAGCATTTAAAAACACTCGACATGGAAGATCAGGCGCTGAAAATGCCAAATCAATTGAGCGGCGGACAAAAACAGCGGGTAGCTATTGCACGTGCTTTAATAAACGATCCGTGGATTATAATGGGCGATGAACCGACAGGGAATTTAGACAAGAAAAATAGTGACTTGGTTTTTGATATTTTTAATAAATTAACTCAAGAGAAAAATCAGACTTTACTAGTTGTTACTCATGATACTGATTTTGCCGAAAAAACGAACAGAATTATTGTTATGGAAGACGGAAAAATAATTTCTTAAAGCACTATTGAACTATAATTTCATGTTTATAAAGTAGTCCTTTTATTCCTTCTAAAGCAAAAATGGCTTTCTTTAATTTTGTTGTTTTGGGATCAATCGTATAATTATAACTGGTTTTAAAATTAGCTTTGTTGGCAATTGCTTTTGCAAATTCAGAACGGTATAAATCACAGTTGTCAAAAACGACTTCAGTCAAATCAGTACTCATGAAATCGACTGCAATAATACTGCAATTGGTGAATGATGTTCCTTTGATTTTTAAGGTATAAAATTTGGAGAAATCCAAAATACAATCAGTAAAAGCAATTTCGAAAATCAATTTATCGCACATGGCAAAATTGACGTCTTTAATATCACACCGATTGAAGGTCACGGTTCTAAAAGCGACATAATTAATTTTGGCATTGCTAAAAGTGCAATCATTAAAAGTACAGTCTATGAAAGTAACCGCCACAAAAACACATTGGGAGAAATTACAGTTGGTAAAAGTACAGCATTCAAATTCCTTAAAATTGACTTCTTCCTCGCTATAAATGATATTATTATATTCAATATCTAGAAAATATTCTGGCATTTATAGGTTTTAAATTCAAGTTTTAAGTACTTATTTTGCGCAATAAAGAAACAAAATTACAGAGCTATAAAAATCAAAATTTTAAATAATTATTTTAAAATTTTAAACTCGATCGTAATCTCCTTTCCAATTCACAATGGCTTTTTTAATGGCTTTTCCCGAAAGATTTTCCTTTAGCGCTCTTTGCGTAAGTTCAGGAAGTTCATTGTCTGGGGCAAAACGCAACGCAAATAACTGGTCGTCATTTAATTGGTGTTCAAAATCTTCTAATCTTTTTCCGGTAATAAAAAAATAGCGATAGCGCACCTCTAAACGTACAATGCGATTTTGTAAAGTCAACGCATAATGCTGACGCAACATAAAGGCAAGGCACAAAAGCACCACAAAAACAACACTGATAAATCCCCAAATCAATGAATTTTCATTAGTGAAACTGAAATAAATGCTGAAAGCTAAAAACGCCATTATGACGGGATAATATACAAAATGATGAGGCGGATAGTACCGAATGTGATTTTTATAAGATTGTGTTCCCATGATTTTTTTTAATTTTTTTTAAAGATAGTTAAAACAGTTTATTTTAAAGTCAGTATGATTTTTTAATTATCAGAAAGTCAAAACAATATAATTTTGTGCGCTGATTTTAAAAATTTTAATGGCTATTTTTTATTTATAGTATTAAACCAAAAGTCAAATTTTGGGAAAACCTTCGGAATTCTTATGACTTCCGACTGGAATTAATTCCATAATTTTATAAAAAATTAAAAATATGATACCTACGAAAGGATACGCAGTACAGGATTCAAAAACAGATTTAGCCCCATGGAATTTTGATAGACGAGAAGTTGGGCCACATGACGTACAATTCGACATTCAATTTTGTGGCGTTTGTCATAGTGATCTTCACCAAATAAAAGATGATTGGGGTGGAGCAATATTTCCAATGGTTCCGGGACATGAAATTGTAGGGAAAGTGATAAAAATAGGAAGTCATGTCAAAAAGTTTAAGGTAGGAGATTTAGCAGGGACAGGATGTCTGGTAGATTCTTGTAGAACCTGTGAGAACTGTAAGGAAGGTTTAGAGCAATTTTGCCTAAACGGAAGTACTGAAACATATAATGCTTTAGGACAGGATGGAAAAACGCCTACTTATGGTGGATATTCCAATACTATAGTTGTTCATGAAGATTTTGTTTTGCATGTTTCAGATAAATTAAATTTAGCTGCGGTTGCTCCATTGCTTTGTGCTGGAATTACTACTTATTCTCCATTAAAGCATTGGAAAGTAGGGAAAGGACACAAGTTAGCTGTTTTAGGTTTAGGAGGTTTGGGTCATATGGCTGTTAAATTTGGTGTTGCTTTTGGTGCAGAGGTTACTGTATTAAGTACATCTCCAGGGAAGGAAGCCGATGCTAAAAAATTAGGTGCTCACAAATTTATTGTTACTAAAGATGCAGACCAACTAAAAAGTGTAACTGGGTATTTCGATTTTATTCTTGATACTGTTTCTGCTCCACATGATTTGAATCTGTATTTGTCATTGTTAGGAGTAAACGGAGTGCATATTTGTGTGGGAGTACCACCAACACCATATGAGATTCGTGCGTTTAGCTTAATAGGAGGAAGAAAAAGCTTAGCGGGTTCTTTGATAGGTGGATTGCCAGAAACTCAGGAAATGCTTGATTACTGTGCAGAACACGGTATTGTTTCTGAAATCGAAATGATTGATATCAAAAACATAAATGATGCTTACGATCGAATGACAAAAGGCGATGTGCGTTACCGTTTTGTAATTGATATGGCAACATTATAGCCAACAGTTTTAAAAAAAAGCCCTGTACGTTTTATAATGTACAGGGCTTTTATGTTTTTCTAGAATTTGAATTCCAATTTATGAGTGTATAAATTTTAGTTCATTTTACTTTTTTTCAATGGATCTTTCAAAAAATTCATAAGTTCGTAGCATTTGATCCATTCGTTGGCGATTGTCACCATTTCGAGTTATTTCATGAGTTGCTCCCGGGTGTACGACAAACTCGACTGGTCGATTTAATACTTTTAAACTACGAAACATCATTTCTGCCTGAATAAAACCGGTACGACGATCGTTGCCACCATGAAAAATAATGAAAGGTGTTGTAATATTTTGGACATAGCTTATTGGTGATTCACGAGTTAAAATTTCCTTTATTTTTGTTTCCCACGGATACCCTCCAAAATAATTTGGAACTAATCTCCATGCGTTTCCTTCTCCAAAAAATGTATTAAGATCATATACACCACGTTGCGCACAAGCCGCTTTGAAACGATTATCATGACTTATGATCCAAGCTGTTAGGTAACCTGCATAAGAACCTCCGGTAATAAGCAACTTGGAGTTGTCAGCCCAACCTTCTTCAATAGTTTTGTCTAATGCTGTTAACACATCACTTGCGGGACCTTTGCCCCAGTCATTAATATTACCTCTTAAAAAATCCAAACCATATCCACCGGAACCTCTTGGATTACTATAAACGATGCCATATCCTTTACTACAAAAATATTGGTATTCATGCCACATACTTTCTTCACCTGGACCCCACATTGCTGATGGGCCACCATGAATTTCTAACAATAACGGATATTTTTCTCCTTGTTTGTAGTTGGATGGTTTCATAATCCAATATTCTACAGTCATCCCTAAATCGTTAATAAATGTTTTCTTTTCAGGAAAAGACAATTTTTTATTTGTAACCCAATCATTAAAATCACTTACTTTTTTTTCATTTTTAAAATTGGCATCAGCAAAATATAATTCAGAAGGATTTGATACCTGAGTTTTAGAAAATACAATCGTATTATTTGCAATGTCAAAACTTGAAATACCAGCATCAACATTGGATAAAACATCTATTTTTTTTGTTAATCGGTTAATTCTGTGCAATACATTACCACCGTTCATTTGAGCCGTAAAGTACAGATATTTGTCATCTTTACTCCAGGTAAGATTCGATTTATTTCGATCAAAAGGGATTGTTACAATATCTTTTTCGGTGCCATTAATAGGCATTATCGATAATGAAGGAACGGTTATAAAAGAAGTATTACTGGACAAGAACGCTAACCATTTTCCTGATGGAGATAAAGTGGCACTATTGTATCTTTTCCCGCTTTCGCCAAGTATCATTTTAAAATTCTCGCCATTTGTGTCAACTGTGAAAACCTCACTTTCTAATGAACGATCTGCATTTTCTATTGTGTCAACATCTCCTGATAACATTATTTGTTTCCCGTTTGGGGTGTAGTCAGCAGTACTAAAACTATAAAATCCTTTTGTAAGTAAACGAGGTTCAGCATCTTTGGAGACATTTATTTCAAAGAAGTGATTGAAATTCATTTCTGAAGAAACATTTGACTCACTTTGAAAGTTCAATTTATTCAATACAATTGCTTTTTTATCTATTGCATTCTTATCTAAATAAGCTCTTATTTCTGATAAATTTCCGTTTGGATTTGCTTTATCACTATTAGTCAACAAATGTTCATTTTTGTCAAAACCGGGTTTCTCCATTTTCCAAGTAGGAATTGTTTTTGATTTGTTTAAAATAGAGTCTTGAAGTAAATCTCTTAACGGGATGCTTGCAGAAAAAAGTATTTTTTTGCCATCTGGCGACCACTTCGGATTGCTTGCACCGTATTTATGTTTTGTCAATTGAATAGGTTCTCCACCTTCCATTAATAATATAAAAATTTGCATTTTGTCCTCTACTGAACGGACAAAAGCAATTTTTTTGCCGTCCGGACTCCATGCCGGTCGTGTTGCTCCATCTTTATTTGTAGTAAGTTGTGTGGGTACGGAATTTTTTAAAGTAGCGGTAGTAAAAATCTGTGTGAGATATTTGTAGTCTAATTTATTATTTTCATCGGCTTCAATAGAAGTCACAGTAAAAGCAGCTCGTTTGCCATCTTGAGTCAGCGTTACATTACTAACAGTTTTAATTTTTAACATATCTGTAATATTAACAGCTTCATTTCCATTTTGAGCGATTGCGGAATGTAATTGTATTAAAAACAATAGTAGGATCGAAAATTTTCTTATCATGTTGATTTTGTTAGGGGTGGTTGTTTGTTTTTAAGTTAGTCTTTTTACAACTGATATAAACCTAATTTATTTGCTTAGGGCTATGCTTTTATTTAGTAAATATATAAAATAAAAGCCTGTTGTAAGTAATTTGATAATTTGTCACGCAACAGTACAAATTAGGATTGATACATCAAAAATCTATTTTTTTTAATTTACCAATTTTATAAAAATATTGATATAAAAAAACTCCTCAATTGCTTGAAGAGTTCTAGTGGGGAGAGCAGGATTCGAACCTGCGAAGTTTGCACAGCAGATTTACAGTCTGCCCTCGTTGGCCGCTTGAGTATCTCCCCAAGACTCAACAAGCATTGCTTGTTGTGCTAACTGGGTGCAAATATAAAAACTGTTTCGATGTTTCCAAACTAAATTTGCACTTAATTTCAGTATTATTTTTAATACATTGGTATTGAATAAAATAAAAAAATCTCCACTGGGGAGATTTTTTTATTTTGTATCAATGAAGCTGTTTATTTAGCTAAAAGTTCTAAAATTTTAGCTCTAAGTGCATCTCCTCGTAAATCTTTTGCGACTATATTTCCAGATGCATCAAGAATAAAAGTTGCTGGAATAGACTCCACTTTATATTGCGCTGCGATAGGCTCATCCCAAAATTTTAAATTGGAAACCTGATTCCAAGTTAATTTATCTTTTGCTATAGCGTCTTTCCAAGCTTTGGCATCTTTATCTAACGATACACCAATAATGTTAAGACCTTTACTGTGTAATTCTTTGTAAAGAGCAACAACATTTGGATTTTCTTGACGACATGGTCCACACCAAGATGCCCAAAAATCTACTATAGTTACTTTTCCTAAACTTTCTTTTAGAGAAATAATTTTTCCCTGAGGATTAGGACCAGAAAAATCTGCTCTTCATTTAGCTTCTCCAGCAGGAGCAGCAGGAGCAGCTCCTACAGCAGCTGGCGCTTTCATTTCAGCTAATTTAGTTTTGATGGCAATACCTGGTTTTGTTTTTTTCAATGATTCTTCTAAATTATTATATAACTTTTCAGATTTTGCTACATCAGCTGTTGGATCGTTCAACATACCTTGGATAATCAAAGCAGTAATAAATGATTTAGGATGTGTTTCAGCATAAGCAACATATTTTGCTTTCGAAGCTACACCAACTTCTTCTTGAATTTTAGAAAATTCTTTCATCAATCCATTGATTACAACAGTATCTTTGGCTTGTTGTGCGGCATTCATAGCCTGCATGTTTTTACTTTGGAAATCCATAAGTTTCTTTTGAACTTGAGTGATTTCTTTATTGAAAGTTACATACTCGTCATTATTATAAGTACCTGAAACTTTCGATTTTTGAATGCTGTCTTTATCAATGGCAATAGTTACTTCTCCATTTTCTAATATTAAAGGTATTTTAGCTTGTGCTCCTTCTAATTGAATGGTGTAAAAAGCAGGCTCTGTAATAGATCCTTTCATTTCAAATTTACCGTTTTGAACTTTTACAGTGTCTTTTGGTAACATCATTCCGGTTGCATCTTGTGTTTCCAAGATAATAGTTTTACCATTATCAATTCCTGTTGCAGTTCCTGTAATGAGGTATTCGTCTTTGCCAACTTTGCTACAGGAAATTAAAACTACAGCCGCTGAAAGTAATAAAATTATTTTTTTCATTATTAATTAGTTAATTGAGTTAAGTCTGCAAAAGTATTTAAAAAATATAAAATACAAATAATTTTTGAACCTAAATTTTTGTTATAATTTGGTATTTATTTTGTATTATTTTAATAATGGAGTGATGCTAATTCCGTTCATAATTTATGGCTACAGTTTGCATTGGTAATTCATTCATTTTAAAGGAGTTAAGATACTTTTTCTTAGGACAAAGAAAAAAACTTTAAAAACAGACTTTGAATTAATTAGGATAAAATGCATTTAAAATTTTGAGCAATATTAAATCAGAATATCATTATTGCGCGTCAGCCGAGTAGTGTAGATAATAAATTAGTGTAGTTGCCGATGTTTAAATTGAAAATTAACTAACGTATTACACCGTTAGTTCTGTTTCATCAACATTTTCTGAGCCGCATTTAATAATGTCGGATTCAACGTGTTCCATTTCATTTTCTGTAATCTTAAATATTTAACTTTACAATTCTCAATTCTTTATGAAGAATAAAACAAGGTGAATTTGAATGCAAATTAAGATCAATTTGGTCTCTTTGTTTTTCAAGAATATCAAGTGTTTCTTTCGCTTTTTTATATTGTGATTGGTAAAGCTTGCAAAAATCTTTCATGGTAAATAAAGTAATTTGGTATAATTTGATTTACTAAGTTGCTAAAAACAAGTGTATTGCACAAAAGTGTTTGTCAAATTAATTGATTCAATCTATTTTAAAAATAGATTGGCATACCCACTTAAACAAAAAAAGCATCCTTTAATAGGATGCTTGTATCTTTTTTTTACTTGAAAATATTTAATCTTGATTGATTGTTTTTCTCCAAGTAAATGAATTCAAAATGTGTCTTTTTGCAAATCTTCCAGGAGAATCTGCGTTTACCATTTTGACGTAAGTTGCTTTAGGAACGCTGATGTATTCATAAACACTACCATTTGAAAAATTGATAATTAATCTTCCTTCAACAAATTTATAATCTGTGATTGTTGATGTAGAAATGGTTTGAGTATATTCTGGCAAGTTTGCTTTTGTAGTCTCAGGATTGATACTAACCAAAAAGTGGTATGCTTCAATAATTTTTTTACTATTTTCTTCTGCAGCTTTCAATCCAGCTTCGTCACCTGAAAATTTATCAGGATGTGATTCTTTCATCGCATTACGATAAATCGTTTTCAAATCTTTCAGCTCTGCAGTTTTATCTACATTTAGCAGTTTGCGGTATTCAACTATTTTTTTCATAAATAAGGTAACTACTTGTCTTTTATTATAAAATCAATATAATTTGATTTCAAAATCGACAAATTTTTTGCAAAGGTACACTTTTTTTTATTTTTTTGGATTCACACCAGTAAATTTTCAAAAAAAGTACTTTTTAGTGCTCTTATCTAAAGAATTTTAGAGCTGAAAATTAACTATTGTTGCGGCTTATTATTTGCTTTATCAAAATTTTTCGATTTTTTTTGATATTTGTTGTAACTAATATCACTGGGATTTTCAATAATTGATTTTATAGTAATGTAATCTCCAACGGCATGTTTTTGTGCCATTTTATAATCTAAAAGATATTCTCCACAAAAAAAGTTGTTATTTTCATCTTTTTCCATAATTCCTGTGTAAACACCTTTTTGTAACATTCTTTCTTCAGAAGCTTTTGTCATAATCCGTTTATTTTAAAAAATCTAGTGGGCAAAGTTAGTCAAATATAGTTTGTCTTGCTACGATTTGGGCTTTCTGATTACCTTTGCCTCATGGAAAAAATTTTTCGGCCAAACCTTAATTCCTTTAAAAATACTTTCTGTGCATTTGATGAAATATCCATGGATGCTGTGAATGGATTAAAAATTCAGTACGCCAGCAAATCAGGGAGCAAGTATTATTACACTAAAACAGGAATGTATCGCTTGTCAAATCATTGGGGTCGATTGGCTAATAGCAAATGGCGTCTGAAGCCTTTAGAACCTGAAACCATTTCCAAAATTAAATTGGGCTATGCGTCGTGGGAAAATTTTTATCCGGATAATACTGTTGAAGAGCTCTATTATTTAGAAGCAAATTACCAAGAGAAAAAGGCCAATTATCAACATAAGAATAATCCAACCTACGATAAAAAAGCAGTATTGCGAACCAGCTTTGAAACGACTAAACGCATCAAGCAGATTCGGAATTTGTTTAATCTTACTTCCTGGGCCAAGTATTTTGAATGTGATGATATTAATCTTTTGAGAAAAAAAATTATCGATGAACTTATCTTTACCAATAGAGGTCTGGAAGAAATAAAAAAAGAATTCATGTAAAACCATTTTGAGAATGATTTTTTTTTACCTTAAAATTTCCTTTATGGGTCGATTTTTCAGCATTTCATCGTTCGATGCAATTAATACCAAATCATTTACTGTAATCGGTTTAGATAAATAACCTAAAATGTTTTCATAAGACTTTGATTTGGTTTTGTCTTCAAAAGCAATAGATGAGCTTACGATGTAAACAACAATTTCTTTAGGAAATTTAGGTTTTATTATTCCCATTTCGTCCATAAATTCCCAGCCATCCATTATTGGCATATTGATATCCAGTAAAATTATATCCGGAAGATTGGCATTAATTTCTAAAGCATTATACAAATCATCAATAGCTTCTTTTCCATTTTTGAAAGAGAAAATCGCAGAAAACATTTCAGATCGTTGAATTATTTTATTTACGATTATTTGGTAAATTGCATCATCGTCCACTATCCAGATTGCTTTTTTTATCATTGAATGTAGATTTTAAATGTAGTTCCAACATTAGGTTCACTTTCTACAGTAATTGTTCCTCCCATAGCATCAACTTGATTTTTTGTAATGAACAATCCTATTCCTTTTGAATCAGAATTGTTAGAGAAAGTTTTATACATGCCGAAAATTTTGTTGGCATTTCTGACGAGATCAATTCCTATTCCATTATCTGAAATTTGAAGGACATTTACGTCATTTTCTTTTACAAAATTAATTTTTATGATTGGTTTTCTACTGTTATGTCGATAACGTATAGAATTTGAAATAATATTATAAAGGATGCTTTCTAGATAGGCCGGATTATAATTTATCATTGTGTCCGTTGGAATATCTGTTAAAATAGTGACATCATTTGACGAAATTTGTTTTGAAAGTACATTTTTTACTGTGTTAATATATTGGTCTAAATATAAAGGTTCCGATACTAAACTAATATTTGTTCTAATGTTAATTACTTCGTTCAGGTGAAGCATAGTTTCGTTAAGCGAATTAGATACTGTTTTTAAAAGTTCCATCATTTGTTCCCTTTCTTCTTCAGATTCTGAGGTTTCAATTAAATCAACTATTGAAGCAATATTGCTCGTATGCGATCTTAAGTTGTGAGAAACGATATAAGAAAAATTCAACAATCTTTTATTTTGTTCTGTAACAAGATTAAAGGATGTATTTAAATCTTTTTCAGCTTCTTTTGTTTTGGTAATATCAATCATAATGCCACGTAATCTCTCTGCTTTACCATTTTTAATGACAACATTTACGATGTCACGCAGCCAAACTAAATCTCCATTTTTGGCTACCATTCTATACTCAAAATCATGGTCGGCATTGTCATTTGTTTGTTTCATACAATAATTCTGAACCCATTCACTATCTTCTGCATAGATATGGTCGCGCCAAAAAGTAGGACTTTTAAGCCATTCCTCAGGGGTATAACCTAGTATGTTTTCAACTTTCTGACTAATAAAATTAAAAGAAAAATCAGTAGCATCGCACTCCCAAACAATTCCGTCAATGGTATTGATCAGCGATTTAATTCTTTGTTGGGAATCTAGAATTATTTTTTCAGAGTATTTACGATCAGTAATGTCTTCTGTGGAAACAATGATTCGTTCTAATGTTTTTTCGTAACCACGAATTACATTCCACCTTAAGTTAATGTCTCGTAATTTGCCCTCAGCATCTTTTATTACGGTGTCAATAATAAATTGTTTTTTATCTTGAGTAATTGAGATCAAATTTTTTATGAAATGTTCTTTGGACTTCACATTAAACAATTCTTTTTTGATACTAATTAATTCCTTTAATGTGGAAACTTTATAAAGCGACAAGTTAGCTCTGTTAGCACTGATAATTTTAATTAAGGAATGACATTTATCGACAACTGCCGGATTACTGTTGAAATATTCTGTTACTTTTTCTTTGGTTTTCCCCATCAAATTTAATTCCTCCAGATATTTTTTAACATCTAAAAAATCCTCTTCTCTGAGAGGCAATGGCGAGTCTTCGAATAAACTTTTGAATCGAATTTCACTTTTTTTGATCAATTCTTCAGCTTCCTTTTTTAAGGTAATATCTTCAATAATTGAAATTGCGCTTATTTGCTTTTTGTTTTTATCTATTATTGGCTTAACATTTAAATTTACCCAAATAATTTTTCCTTGGTTTGTATAATATCTTTTTTCCATGGAATATTCATTGATTATTCCTTTTTCCAGATTATATACATTTGTTAAATCTTTTTTAAGATCATCAGGATGCGTTAAAGATTGAAAATTCTTTTGTTTCATTTCATTCTGAGTGTAGCCTAAAAGTTCACAAAATTTATTGTTTACTTCCAAAAAATTCCCTGTTGCAATGTTGATATTAGCAATACCAACCGCTGCTTGATCAAAAATAATTTTAAATTTTATTTCAGAATTTAATAATTTGGTGGCTTGTGTAGTTACTAAAGATTGTAATTCCTCTGGAATTTTTAAAAGTGTATAAATTAAAACACCAAAAAGTGCCGCAAGAATAATTCCAATAATTCCCGGAATTAAAATCTGTGAATACAGATAATTTTTGTTTTTTGATATTAAATATAATTTCCAGTCACCATCCGGTATGTCTGTACATATATTATAATTTTCTGAGAAATCAGTTTTGTTGGGCAAATAGAAAATCTCCTTTTGTTTCTCCGCATTGTATTTTGAAAACTGAAAAAAATATTTTGAATCATCCACGTTTTTAATTCCAGAAGCTTTTAAAAAAGTTTCTAATTTAATTACAACTGCGGAGAATCCCCAAAACTTATTATTTTGAAAAACGGGAAACCGCCCTACAATTCCCACTCCGCCTTGTTTCAATACAAAAGGACCGGCAAAATACATCTTTTTTTTAATGATTGATTTTAAGGCTTCTTTTTTAAGACTTGGGTTAGTTAAAATATTTAAATTCAAAGCCGCTTCATTTCCTTTTTGCGGATAAATATATTTTATTATTCCATCAGGGACTAATTGAACAGCATTAATATTGGCATTTGATTCCATTAATTTTTCACTCACGTAATCAAAATTTTCAGGAATGCCTTTATCGTTAATGGTTAGTGCCAACGTTAAAGTAGTCGTGTAGCAGTTTTTAAGGGCTTGTTCGATATTTTGATGAACAACAAGTAATATGTTATTCATCTCGCGTTCCTGATCTTCTTTTATCAGCTTATATTGTTGTGAGACGATAAATGCCGCTACATAACTTAAGAATAAAAATGTTATGAAGCCTGTTGTTTTTGGTCTTTTTAAGAACCATCTGATGAATTTTGGGTATTTTTTTTCAGACTTCATGTATTGTATTGGTAGGTTTTAGGTACAATTTAGTTTAAAAATAAAGATATGAAAAAAAATGTACGAGCACACTAATTTATTAATTATCGTCATATTCTTCGGTATTTGTTTCCAAAATGCTTTTTTGTAAATCAGTAAACAGGATGAATAATTGTAAACCAGACAATTTTAATAGTAGCGTTTTGAGTATAAATAAATTTTATTTTCAATAATAAAACCGAACTTTGCAATAGTTTTTGAGTCAAATACTTGATTTAATTATTAAAAAGTATAGATATGAGCAGAAATAACGAAAGAAATATTAAAAAACATAACGATAAATTGCATAAAGCGCAAGATAAAGCAAAACAAACCGTATTGTTGCGCAAGGAAAAATTAAAACAAATTACAAAAAAGTTCAATGAAGATAAGGCTTCAGAAGAATAAAGTAAAACTCGTATGATGGAAATAAATAAATTTGATCAAGTGAAAAATGGAGTTCAGCAAATAATTGATTTTGTTGCCGAAAAAAACGCCAAAGAAGCCAACAATAAATTAGTGGAAGTTAGCGAGGAATTAGATGAACTTTTAGATTTTGCTGACGAAGATGAAGATTTAATCGAAATAAGCCGCTTTCAGGTATTGTTAAATCAGTTGCATCAAAAAATAGTTGGGCTCAATGGACAGGTAACGGGCTCAATTTAAAATTTTTAATATTTAACATGATTGAAAACAAATGTCATTGCGGTTCCGATAAAGATTTCGAGAATTGTTGTGAAGTAGTATTAAAAGGCATTCAAAAAGCGCCTACAGCTGAATCTTTGATGCGTTCAAGATATTCCGCTTATGTGACGCATCAAGCCGATTATTTGTTGGCAACAACCCATATTTTGGAAAGAAGTCAGTATTCGAAATCTGAAATTTTACATTGGGCAACTAGCAACAAATGGCTTCAATTGGCGATTATAAAGTCCACTGAAAATAACGTGGAATTCAAAGCCTATTTCTTGGACAGCAAACTTCAAAAACAGATTCATCACGAACTTTCTACTTTCAAATTCGAAAATGGAAGTTGGTTTTATGTGGATGGTCAATTTTTTAATTAGCTTATCTTCCCAATAAAATCCAACTTCATGGTGTCTGAATGTTTTTAACTAAAAATTAATAAACGTTTGTATTCAGTATATTTTTATTGATGTAATTTTATTGTCTATGAAAAATGAATATAAAAAAGGATTTTATTTCAAGCAATACGAAGCACCTTTTCAATCTCCGTTTGATAAACTCTTTGGTATTTTCAAAGAATTAATTACACATACCTCGGGAGATTTTGATGAAGCAATCGACTGGTTGCGGGAATTAGACAAAGAATATAAACTCACAGATGAACATTACACCATCGATGATTTTATTGAAGATTTAAAGAAAAAAGGGTATATCCGTGATGAACTAAAAGAAGATGGAACTTCGGGAATCGGTATTACCGCAAAAACGGAACGCGCCATCCGGCAGCAAGCCTTAGACAACATTTTTGGTAATTTAAAACGCTCCGGAAGCGGGAATCATAAAACGAAACATTCCGGAAACGGGGATGAACACACTGGAGAATTTCGGGAGTTTCATTTTGGTGACGGACTCGAACGAATCTCTTTAACTGAAAGCTTACGTAACGCTCAAATCAATAATGGAGTAGCTGATTTTATGTTAACCGAAAATGATTTGGTTGTCGAAGAGACGCAATATAAGTCGCAGATGAGTACTGTTTTGATGATTGACATTAGCCACAGTATGATATTGTATGGAGAAGACCGAATTACTCCAGCCAAGAAAGTGGCGATGGCTCTTGCTGAATTGATTACGACACGATATCCAAAAGATACTTTAGATATTTTAGTTTTTGGAAATGATGCCTGGACCATTGCAATTCGGGATCTACCGTATTTAAAGGTGGGACCTTATCACACGAATACAGTCGCCGGTTTACAACTAGCCATGGATATTTTGCGTAGAAAACGTAACACCAACAAGCAAATTTTCATGATTACCGATGGAAAACCTAGTTGTGTCCGCGAAAAAGACGGTTCCTATTATATGAACAGCAACGGGCTCGACGAATACATTGTGGATAAATGCTACAATCAGGCGCAGCAAGCCCGAAAATTACACATTCCAATCACCACCTTTATGATTGCCAATGATCCATATTTGCAAAAATTTGTAAATAAATTTACAGAATCAAATCAAGGAAAAGCCTTTTATACCGGATTGCAAGGTTTGGGGGAAATGATTTTTGAAGATTATGAAACAAATCGAAAGAAGAGAATAAAATAGTAGTCGGTTTAGATTTCCATAAGTCAGTTCGAGCGCAGTCGAGAACAACAGCAATAGCAATTTCAATAACAATTAAGGTCAACTGCAATATCAATATCAATAAAAAATAATAAATGAATACTATAAAAACACTCGGAGAATTAAAAAAATCAGGTTACGAAAGTAAAAGCATTAAAGATGAATTGCGATCCAACTTAAGAGAAAAAATAAAATCTGGAAAACCAACATTTGAAGGCGTTCACGGTTTTGAAAATACCGTAATTCCAGAACTAGAACGCGCTATTTTATCGCGTCATAACATCAATTTATTAGGTCTTCGTGGTCAAGCCAAAACCAGATTAGCACGTAAAATGATAGAGTTGTTGGATGAATACATTCCGTTTGTATCGGGTTCCGAAATTAATGATGATCCTTTACAACCAATTTCGCGTTTTGCCAAAGACATCATTGAACTCAAAGGCGATGAAACTCCAATTTCTTGGCTGCATAGAAGTGACCGTTTTTTCGAAAAATTAGCAACACCTGATGTGACAGTTGCAGATTTGATTGGAGATGTCGATCCAATAAAAGCGGCAAATTTAAAATTGTCTTATGCGGATGATCGTGTGATACATTTTGGGATGATTCCAAGAGCAAATCGTTGTATTTTTGTTATCAACGAATTACCTGATTTACAGGCGAGAATCCAAGTAGCGCTATTTAATATTTTACAGGAAGGAGATATTCAAATTCGTGGTTTCAAGTTGCGAATGCCACTCGATATGCAATTTGTGTTTACGGCAAATCCGGAAGATTACACGAATCGTGGAAGTATTGTAACACCATTAAAAGATAGAATTGGTTCCCAAATATTGACGCATTATCCGGAAACTATTAAAATTGCCAGAACCATTACAGAGCAGGAAGCGAAACTTGATGTCACGCAAAATGATATGGTTTACGTGCCTTCATTGGCAAGGGATTTATTGGAACAAATCAGTTTTGAAGCAAGAGACAGCGAATATATTGATAATAAAAGTGGCGTGAGTGCCAGATTAAGTATTACTGCTTTCGAAAACTTATTAAGTACAGCAGAAAGAAGAGCACTGAAATCCGGTACTGATAAAACAACGTTGCGTTTGTCTGACTTTATGGGAATTATTCCTGCCATTACTGGAAAAGTGGAATTGGTTTACGAAGGTGAGCAGGAGGGAGCTGCCGCTGTAGCGCAACATTTATTGGGCGATGCGATTCATACTTTTTTCCCTGCATATTTTCCAAAAATTGAAAAACTTGAAAAAGAAGGCGTCAAAAATGCCTACACGGATATCATTGAATGGTTTTTTGCCGAAAGCGGTTTTGAATTATTAGACGATGCTTCCGATGAAGAATACGAAAGGATTTTGGGAAGTATTGTCCCGCTTGAAATTTTAATCAAAAAATATCAACCGCAACTAGAAAAAGAAGATAAATTTTTTATGAAGGAATTTATCCTTTGGGGATTGGTAGAATACAAGAAACTGAGTAAAGACCGCTTCTCCGAAGGCTATCAGTTCAAGGATATTTACGGTAGTTTTATCAGTAAATTATAAAGAACGTACTTTTTTTTCACTGTACGAGTCATTTAAGGAACCAACATTTTGTAATTTTTTAAATGACTTTTATGTTTTTTTTGCGACTGGTATTCATTGATTTAAGATTGATTTGCAATACCTAAAAAGTCTAAAAACTTCACGCAGAAAAATTATTTAATGTACATTGATGGTTTGATTTGCATACCAAGATGTAAGCATGTAAGTCATCTAAGCAATTTACTAATTTGTAGTTTCTTAAATGACTTATATTTTTAAAAATGAAATTGTAATTTTATTTTTTTCTTGCAAAAGTTATTAGTTTACCATTTAATTTTTTATTTATTTCAGAATTAGTCTTTGACGATTTTTATTAGTCTACCTTGCCCCGTTGGCGGTATTTTCAGTCAATGCGAAAGTCATGGAAAATAACTTTGAGGATTTAATTGCCTCCTACATTGAAAATAAAGTTGGAATATCTGAACATTTTTTGAGTACTGATTTGGCCCATAATCTCAGACAAAATTTGATTGTTTTGAAGCAAAAAAGCTTATTGATGCAAGCTGGAATTGGTAATTCTGAGAAAGTTTCTTATGATGGTGCGATACGAAGCGATTCTATTTATTGGTTGGATAAAAAACACAACAATGCATTCGAAAATGAATTCCTGGCCCAAATAGAAGCTTTTATTGTTTATTTAAATCAAAGTTGTTATGCCGGAATTACGGGATATGAATTTCACTATTCGTTGTATGAACCGGGTGACTTTTATTTAAAGCATTTGGATCAATTCAAAAATAATCCCAGCCGAAAATATTCTATGATTAGTTATCTGAATAGCAATTGGAAAGAAAGTGACGGTGGCGAATTACTGATTCATCAATTGGATAACAATCAAAAAATTGCTCCTACTCAAGGTAAAACTGTTTTCTTTAAAAGTGACGAATTAGTGCATGAAGTTTTGGTTACCCAAAATACCAGGATGAGCATTACGGGTTGGTTGAAGAGTGATTGATATCTATAAAAAAAAACACTCAGTTTCCCTTCATCCGTGTAACTATTTTTTGAATTAATCGCTTTCCGTCTCTTTTACTTTTTGGCACTTCTACTGCTTTCATTTCAACATTGCCTGCAATAAATTGATAGCTGAAAGCAAATTGAGGGTTTTTTGGGTTGTCATCTAAAAGTCCAAAGCGTAAATCATTAAAGTAAAAAGATCCTTTTTTTTGAGAAATAATATACCAGCCTTCACTGGGTTTCTTCAGTTTTTCAAAGTCCGAATTTCCTTTTAATTGCGATTCTAAAATTTTGTTTTTGTTGTAAGCAGTAAACGAAATGGGTTGCGTATCAAAAAGAGAGTAGTCGCCTAATACATAATTATCTGCAGTTGCTACATTAGCATTCCATAAAATGAGGTTGAAAGCGGTAGGTTTTACAATAATTTCAGAATAGTGGATTCCTTGTTTTGTCAATGCTTTTTCAAATTGGTTCAAAGCATGTACTTTTATAAAACAAGACAAAAGGAGATAAGCACTACTGATAAATAATCCTAAGACTATGTATTTTTCACGAAGTATGGTGTCTTTTGTTTTCCAAACCATAATCAATGCAATAACAAGTGGAATGGTGTACAGCGGATCAATTACAAAAATGGTTTTTAGCGCAAACCGTTCGTCTAAAGGCCATAAAATTTGCGTGCCCCAAGAAGTAAACACATCCAATAGCACATGGGTAAACAAACACCAAAAAGCCATAACAGTTGCCTGAACAAAATTGATTTTATCTCTTTCTGTTTTTGAAATAATCCAACCCAAAACAGGGGATAAAAACAAAAAAAGAAAAAGAGAATGACTGATGCCACGATGAATCAGGACGGCATCGACAGGATTTAAAAAAAGTCCCACTACAACATCTAAATCGGGAATTGTGCCTAAAATCGCACCGTATAAAACCGTTTTGTTTTTGAGTTTTTTGCCCGCACATACTTCAGCTATGGCAATTCCTAAAGCGATTTGAGTAAAAGAATCCATCCTGCAAAAGTAACTGAAATCAGGAAATATCTTGATAGCCCTGTAGTAATTGATTGCTAAGAATCGCATTTTTTATAATGTAATTGAAAAAGAGTAATCCGAAAACAAATAGATTTGTGAAGGTGAAAATTTTTGGATAATTCTTAACATCTTAGAATTTAATAGTAGTTTATCTATCCATTAAAACAGAATAATCGGATGGTTTTAAAACGCGTGCTTTTTTTGTACAGAAAAAACAGGAGTATTTTAAATGTTTTTTTTTAAAACCATACCGATCAAAAGAAATTTTAAAATAAATATGCACTAACTTGTCCAATCAAAAATAAACAGCGCCATGTATAAAATTCATACTATTGATCTACACTTTCAATCCGAAAAACATTCTATTGGTGCTTTTTTAATTGAAACGGAAAAAGGTCCGATACTTATAGAAACTGGACCGGAATCAACTTGGGAGTTTCTTGTTAAAGGAATAAAAAAGATTGGGTATGAAATCAAAGATATTCAGCATGTATTCTTAACGCATATTCATTTTGATCATGCCGGAGCAGCTTGGAAATTAGCACAAAATGGAGCTAAAATATACGTACACCCTATTGGACTTCCACATTTAGCTAATCCAGAGAAATTATGGAATTCAGCCAAAATGATTTACACAGACAAGATGGAGCTTCTTTGGGGAAAAATGGACTCAATACCAGAGCAACAATTGATTGGGGTAACGGACGGTGATGTTGTAGACCTGGGAGATGTTCAAATAAAAGTATGGTATACGCCGGGTCATGCTGTGCATCATAATGCATATCAAATTGATGATGTGATATTTACAGGGGATGTGGCTGGAGTAAAAATAGGAGATGGTCCTGTTGTGCCTCCCTGTCCTCCGCCAGATATTAATATTGAATTATGGAAACAATCCCTCAAAAAATTAAAAGATTTAAAGCCCAGAGCTTTGTATCTAACACATTTTGATTTGCAAAAAAATCCGGATGAATTATTATCGGGCTTAGAAATAGTTCTAGATGATTGGGCTAGTTTTATCAAACCTTTTTATGACAATCAAACTCCGCCAGAAAGTATAGTTCCCCAATTTATGGAATACACAAGAAAGCAGTTTTTGGATAAAGGACTGAATGCGGAAGAAATTCAAACTTATGAGTTTGCTAATCCAAGCTGGATGTCTGTAAATGGTTTATTGAGGTATTGGAAACTTAAAGAACAGCGAAGGATTTAAGATTGCTACAATTTTTATATCTTTTATTTTCCTTCATATTACTAAAACCGTATTAATCCTATTTTTTTATTGAAGTATCGCTTTCGATACTTTTATAAAAGAGCAATAGGAAAGACAATAAATGGTAATTTAGCCATCTAAAAATTCGCTATGCTATTTTTGATTTTAAGTATTATTTGCAGTGTAACCGTGGGAGTATTATTTAAATTTGCGCGCAGGTACTCCGTAAGTCCTATTCAAATTGTTGCCTGGAATTACGTATTTGCGCTTGTTCTTTGTTATTTTTTCTTCAGTCCCGATTTAACTAATTTAGGAACTTCGGCACCTTGGGCAATTTATATTCCTATTGGAATTTTGCTGCCTTCTATTTTTCTTTTCTTGGCAGCTTCAATAAAACAGGTAGGAATTGTAAAAACCGATGCAGCTCAAAGACTTTCGCTGTTTATACCTATTTTGGCAGCATGGTTGCTCTTCAACGAAGATTTCAATATTTTAAAAATCACGGCATTTTTAATAGGTTTTCCTGCTTTGCTGCTTATTCTCGCGAAACCTTCCGAAAAAACAGAAAATAAATGGATTTATCCTGCGGTTGTTTTACTCGGCTTTGGAATTATTGACATCCTTTTCAAGCAAATCGCTCTCTATACAAGTCTGCCTTACACTACGTCATTATTTGTGGTATTTGGAATTGCGTTATCAATCATGATTGGAACGGTGTTGTATCACGTGATTGTAACTAAAACACCACTGCAATTAAAAAATATTATTTTTGGTGGTTTAGTAGGTGTTTTCAATTTTGGAAACATACTTTTTTATCTAAAAGCGCATAAAGCTTTCGCTGAAAATCCATCTACAGTTTTTGCAGGTATGAACATGGGCGTGATTGTAATAGGAAGCCTTGTAGGGATTTTTGTTTTTAAAGAAAAACTAACAAAAATGAATTATGCAGGTTTGTTTCTGGCTTTGATTGCGATTGTTTTAATCGTGTTATCACAGACAGTAAAATTACAGTAATCTACTGATTGTAATTCAAGTTTTTTTTAACATATTGAAACAAAGTTTTTACGTGTTGCTATTGATGCATTTCACTTTATTACAGAAAACTATAGATATGTTGTTCCAGGTATTTGGTTTTTTATTTATTTAATACTTTACCGTAAACGGGCACCACGTAATTCCCATTTAAAAACGGAATTGGATCAATTTGACTTTGAAGTATAACTCCGCTTAATGACGATTCAAGTAAAAGTTGCGCTGCCTGAACTAAAGGTGCTGCTGTGGTTATTTGTATCGCTCGTAACTGATGTTTCCCTACTATTTGCGGAAGAATGCGCTTGGCAATTTCTCGTCTGCGTAACACTCCCGTAGCATCTTTGCCTTCCACTGCTGCATATAAAATGATTTGGTCGTCTTCAACATGTGGAATTACGGCTTCCATTTTTTCTTGTAAATTTTTAATAGCATCTGAAGTATTTTCAAGATTGTCCAATTGTTCTTGTAGCCAAGCATAATGTCCAGGATGTCGTAAGGTTTTGTAGTCAAGTGAACGTACCTTTCCCGACAAGGCATCCGGCAAATCAGCAGCACCACCCGAAGTTAGGTTCTCTTCATACGTGATGCCATCGATAATGATTGTGGCTCTTTCGGATAATGGTGACAGATTCGTTTTTTTATAATCCCGAAGCACGATAGTATCTTTTATATATTCAGTAGCCACTCCAACAGGGCTCCAAGTAAAACCATAATAATGTGGAGCAACGGCATGATTGGTCAGTGCCCCAACTTTAAATTCCAGTTTGTCTACTTTATCAACTTCAAAGTCTGAACAAAATTGTTGAAATAGTCCATTGGCGAGTAAATCAACATATCCGGGAGCTAAACCAGTTTGAAGTATAAAACCAGTTTTGGCGTCTTTTGCTAAAGCTATTATTTCTTCGGTTTCTGCAACGTATTCTGTAAGGTTTGCATAATGTAGATTGTAATCTTTGGCAAATTGTGCTATTCTGGGTGCTTGACTACCCGGTAAACAGTCGAGAATGATGTCTCCTTGATTTAATATTGTCTTCATTTCGTCCGTTAGGCCTTTTTCAGCAAGATGAAAATCGTGGACAGATGATGATTTAGTTGTTCCTTCTTGAATCCAACGTGCGACTTTTTTTGCTTTTAAATGCATTCTGTCACCTATAAAGAGAGTAGGAGCAACTTCGCCCCATTCCATCAGTAAGAGACCAACAGCTTCTGCGATTCCGCCGGCTCCTGCGATAATAATAGTATAATGCTTTTTCATATTTTAAAGATACCCTTTTTTATTGGTAAAGCATTTGAGTTGTATGGTAAATTGGTTGTGATCAAATGTAGATTCTCTGTCAAGGATAGCAGCGGAAAGCCCGCAAAGGAGGAGGTCCTTTTATTAAACAAACCCGAAAACAGCGACTACAGGAAGCTCGTTTTAGGGGTCGTTTTATGGACTGATACCTGCGGACTTGCAGTGGATAGCCTGCCCGACAGCATACTTTAAATGTAATTAAAGCATTACATAGTATATTTCAATGAATTGATAGTCAGTTTTAAAAAAATAAATTTAAATGTCTTCATAAACTGCTATTTTTGAAAAACTTTTAAAGAAAACACTTTTTGATCAAGATCAATAATAGCAACAGTGGATTCTAAATGTTTATTATTCAGCCACACATTCAACTGCTGTGAACTTATACTTTACACTTTCAAAGTCTATCGGTGAGCCTTTGACAAAATAAGTGGCTCCCATAGTGGTTTGCATTTTTCCATTTCCCAAAATAAGTTGTTTCCCTCTTTTTAGAAATGCCATCGGATTTTTAAATGTTACTTTTTTGTTATCCCCCTGAATAAAGGTGTAGCTGACAAATAACGTGTCTCCACTGAATTCTCCTGCAATTTTTCCAACCTTTTGGGGTGTATTGAAAAATTTCATCATCATATCGCCGGTTATTTTTCCATTTTTTAAAGTATTCATTTTTAAATCTATAATATCTTTTTCATACAAAGCTTTATAGCATTGGACGCTTATTGCTCTTTCAACCGGGATTTGTTTAGAATTAACGGCTTTCTCGTTTTCATTTTTTTTACAACTTTGGAATCCTATACTGACAAACAGTAAACAAAAAAGAAGAGGAGTTTTCATGATACTAAATATTTAATTATTAACTATTGCTAATTTAGTCAAAAAAATCCTTCTTTAGTTAAAATATTATAAAATATTGATTTTCAATGTAGTATATATTTTTTTATAATTTTATTTACCGATGCAGAAATTAGCAAAAATATTACCTAACAACTCATCATTAGTAACCTGTCCGGTAATCATTCCAAATTGATATAATGCTTCTTTGATATCAAGAGCCATCAAATCGCTGGATAAGTTAGTTTCAAGCCCAAATTTTACTTTTTTGATTTCTTCTAAAGCTTTAATTAACGAATCGTAATGTCTTGTATTAGTTACGATTGTTTCATTATTGCGCAAAGCACCCGTGTTAATAAACGCAAGTAATCGATTTTTTAAATCCTCAACTCCCAGTTTTTCTTTTGCGGAAATTAGCAAGATTTCAGGAATTTCCGATTTCAAATTTTCAATTTCGATTTCTTTTAATTTGTCGGCTTTGTTACCAATGATTACAAGAGGTTTTAAAGGAAACTGATTTTTAATTTTTTCCAGTTCCACTTTTAACTTTAGACCTGAAACTTTAAACTCCGAACTGTCAAAAAGAAAAACGACAACTTGCGCTTGTTCAATTTTTTCGAATGTTTTACGAATCCCGATGCTTTCCACTACATCTTCCGTTTCCCGAATTCCGGCGGTGTCTATGAATCTAAAACCGATTCCACCAATAACCAATTCATCCTCAATTGTATCACGCGTTGTTCCCGCAATTTCTGAAACAATGGCGCGTTCTTCATTCAATAAGGCATTCAAAAGAGTCGATTTCCCTACATTGGGTTCACCCACAATAGCCACAGGAATTCCGTTTTTGATCACATTTCCTACCGCAAAAGAATCAATCAGACGTTTCAGTACAAACTCAATTCTATTTAGTAAATCATGAAATTGGGTTCTATCGGCAAATTCAACATCTTCTTCAGCAAAGTCGAGCTCAAGTTCAATTAGGGAAGCAAAATTCAAGAGTTCTTCCCGCAGTTTAGCTATTTCATTAGAGAAACCACCACGCATTTGTTGCATCGCAATCTGGTGTGAAGCTTCATTATCGGAAGAAATTAAATCGGCAACGGCTTCTGCCTGAGATAAATCCAATTTTCCATTTAAGAAAGCTCGGAGTGTAAATTCACCTGGATCAGCCATTCGGCAACCTTTGCGAAGCAATAATTGAATGATTTGCTGTTGAATGTAAGTTGAACCGTGGCAGGAAATTTCAATCGTATTTTCACCCGTATAGGAGTTTGGTCCCTTGAAGATTGACACCAGAACTTCATCCAAAGTTTTGAAGTCATCCATAATATGTCCTAGATGTAATGTATGGGTTTTTTGTGTGGTTAATTCTTTATTCTTAGTCGATTTAAAAACAGAATTTCCAATCGTAATGGCGTCTTGGCCGGAAATCCGAATAACGGCAATAGCTCCCGCTCCCGAAGGAGTGGCCAATGCCACTATGGAATCGTGAGGTATCATAATTTATGCAATTTTATGCAAAAGTAAGTAAAATTGAGTACGCATCAATAAGTAGGAGGCAAACCATTAACTTTTTTTTTTGTTAAAAATTTGCCAAAGTGATAATTATCAGATTTTCTTACGTTTCTGTTTTGTAATTTTATAGAACATTGATTTATAGTTAATTGCCTTCTTATGAAAAAAATTTTATTCCCAACCGATTTTTCCCATGTCTCTAACAATGCATTTATGTATGCATTAAAATTGGCTGATTCTATTAATGCTGAAATCATAACAATGCATGTTTATCATTTGCCACAAGCAAATTATATTAATGTTTCGGAGTATTTACATGAAATTTATGATGTTACGGAGTTAAGTAATTTTGAAAACTATAAAGATGAAGTTCCCGTTCTAAGAAGAATTGCTGAAGAAAATAATTTGGATCATGTAAAAATCAGCCATGTTTTGATTTTAGGAAATTTAATTGAAGAAATACAAAAAATCACTAAGCACGAGTTTATTGATTTCATTGTGATGGGAACTAAAGGAGCAACTGGACTTAAAGAAACATTTTTAGGAACAGTAGCCACAAAAATAATGAACAATGTCAAAGCAGTTGTTTTGGCTATTCCAGAACGTTGTAAATACGAACCGGTAAAAAATTTGCTTTTTATCACTGAATACCAAGCGGATGACACGCAATCTTTTCTAAAAGTTAAGGCTTTGGCCAAGGTATTTCAAGCTCATATTGACTGTCTTCGAGTAAAACCCCAAAACCGTGAAGATGACAATAATAACATGAGGAATTGGGAAGAATTAATTGATAATCAAAATATTAAGTTGCACTCTGTTACAGGAAATGATGTGGAAGGGATTATTTTAAACTTTATTGATTCACATAAAATCAATATGATTGCCATGCGTGTACATCATAAAAATTTCTTTGAAAAATTATTTCAAATCAGCCTTTCAAAAAAATTGGCGTTTCATATTAATATCCCTATTTTTGGTATTCATGAATAAAAGTATTTTACTCTGAATATTCTGAAAAATAAAGTTTAATAATTTATTTTGGTAAACAAATTATTTTAATACGTAAAAAAAATGAAAAAAATTTTATTTCCGACCGATTTTTCTAAAGTGGCCACAAATGCCTTTGTTCATGCATTAGAATTTGCAAATATTGTTCAAGGCGAACTCATTTTGTTGCATACATTTCAATTGCCAGTATATGACAATCAGTTTTTTCCGGAAAACTACGCCGTCATTTATGATTCATTAGAGTTAGCTCAATTTGATATGTTTAAGGATGAACTCCCAAAATTACGAGCCATAGCTCAAGAGCGACATCTTGACAAAATAAAGATGTCTCATAGATTAATGGATGGAGATTTACTTCATAATATTAAAAAATCTATAAAAGAAGATAAAATTGATTTTGTAATCATGGGTACTTCCGGAGCGACAGGTTGGGATGCTTTTTTTGTGGGTACCAATACCGGCTCTGTAATTTCTGGAATTGACGTTGCGATGTTGTGCGTGCCCGCGGAAGCAAAATTTAAGAAAATTGAAATTATAGGATTCACGACCCGTTTTAGAATGAAAGACAAAAAAGCTTTAAAAATGGTGTTGGATATTGCAAAAAAAACAAAAGCAAAAGTCAAATGTTTGTATGTAAAAACAAGTGATTCGGATGTTCCAAAAGAGACAGTTGCTGCATGGGAAGATGAATTTATTAATGAACCCGTTGAGTTTTTTGTAATTAATAGTGATGAAGTCAAAGAGACGATTTTAGATTTTATCATGTACAAAGAAATAGATTTTTTGACAATGCTCACTTATAAACGAGGGTTTTTTGAGGGCATTTTCAAACCTAGTTTAACCAAAAAAATTGTCACTAATTTTGAAATTCCAATTTTAGCGATTCATATTGATTGATACAGTTTAAATTCAATTGAAATCTTGAATTCTATTTAGTATAGCATCGCCATTGCCTTTTAATTTAGACTTCAAAGTAATCTATTTCGTTATATTTGCAATTCATTAATTGAATTATGGAAATATACAAAACAAAAAAGATACGCTTTTCAACAGCATTGACTGCAATCAATAAAAAGTACAATAGTATAAGTATTTTAAGACTTCTTACTATTGTACTTTTTTTGGTTTCTATTTATTTCTACATTAAAAACAGTGAAATTATTTTCATAATTACCGCCATTTTTCTTTTTGGACTATTCGTTGTATTGATGCGCATTCATTCTAAATTAGTTTTAGAAAAACATGTCAGTCAAGCCTTACTTGATATAAATGAAAATGAAATTTCTTATTTGGAAAGAAATAAAATCCCTTTCGAAAACGGACAGGAATTCAATGATTTTCACCATCCGTATGCCTATGATTTAGATATTTTTGGCGAGCATTCTTTGTTCCAAAACTTAAATAGGACCGCTACATTTATTGGAAAAAAAACATTCGCAAACCAGCTTCTATCAATTTTGCCAAATGATGCGATTATCAGAAATCATAAAGCTGTTAAAGAATTATCCGAAAAATTAGATTGGCGTCAGGAATTTTTAGCTTTCGCCAAAATAAGCAATGACAGTCAATCGAATTATGAGACTTTGCTAAAGTGGAGTACATTCAATAGTGCGCCTTTAACTAAACTGAGTGTTTTTATTTCTTATTTTACGCCGGTTCTTTTTCTTGGAGTTTTGATTGCTTATTTAGTGACTTCCAATACCACTTTCGCTTCTATATTGTCGTATTTATTTGTTATTAATTTAATTATTTTAGGACGGTTTATGAAGCGTATCCAAGCTGAAATCGCCAATTCCGCAAACATTGACAAAACCATACATCAATATAGTTTGTTGCTGCAAAAAATTGAAAATGAATCTTTTAAATCGGAAAAATTAATCGATTTGCAACAAAAACTGACATTCAAAAAAGAAAATGCCAGCGTTCATTTTAAACAGTTAGCGGGTTTGTTTTCTAATATGGACAGTATTGGTAATTTTGTAACCGCTATTGTTTTTAATGGAACATTTCTGTTTAATGTACATGTTTTAAAATCATTAATTCAATGGAAAAACGATCATGCGGATGCCTTAGAAGATTGGATGAAAGTTGTTGGTGAATTCGAAATGTTGAACAGCTTGGCTAATTTATCGTATAATAATCCAGAGTTTGTTTATCCAACATTGAACACCAATTTCGAAATTGATTTCAAGGATTTAGGTCATCCTTTATTGAATAAAAAAACCAGAATAGGAAATGATGTGCGTTTTCATCCCGAGTCGTTTATGATCTTAACGGGTTCTAATATGTCCGGAAAAAGTACGTTTCTAAGAAGTTTGGGAATCAATATGGTATTATCAGGAATGGGTTCGCCGGTTTGTGCCAGCCAAGCTAATGTACATCCTTTGCCCGTTTTAGTTTCCATGCGATTGTCTGATTCGTTGTCTGATAGCGAATCGTATTTCTTTGCGGAGATTAAACGTTTAAAGCAAATTATGGACGAACTCGAAAACCAACCCGCATTTGTATTATTAGACGAAATATTACGCGGAACCAATTCAGATGATAAACGCAACGGAACAATTGAAGTGGTCAAAAAAGTTATTGGTAAGCGAGCAGTAGGAGCAATTGCTACACATGATATTGAAGTTTGTTTGACTACTAATGATTATCCAAATATATTAACCAACAAATGTTTTGAAGTGGAGATTATCAATGATGAACTTCATTTTGATTATAAACTTCGGGACGGAATTTGTAAAAATAGAAGCGCTACATTTCTGATGAAAAAAATGGGCGTGATTTAAAGTAGTAATCAATTCAGTTTTCAATTTGTCTTTGCGAGAAACGAAGCAAACCCAATAACATGAGCAATCAAAGTTAATCATTGCGGTGAGAAAAAACGATATGAAATTTCTCCTTTGTCAGAATGACATAAAGAGAAATGAATAAAAGCAAAAAACCGTCCCGATTTATCGGGACGGTTTTTTTAAATATAAAAATGGTTTGGTTAATAGCGTATTTTTAAATTGAATTAACTGTTCAACATTACTGGCATTACAAGCATCGTTACCGTTTCACCTTCTTCTAATCCGTCTACAGGAGTTAGAATTCCAGCTCTGTTTGGCAATGACATTTCAAGCATAATCATATCCGATTGCAAGTTAGTCAACATTTCAGTTAAGAAACGAGAATTATACCCTATTTGCATATCATCACCTTGATAATCACAAGTCAATCTTTCCTCAGCTTTATTGGAGTAATCAATATCTTCAGCAGAAACATTCAATTCAGCACCAGCGATTTTCAAACGAATCTGGTGTGTAGTTTTGTTCGAAAAGATAGCAACACGACGTACAGAACTCAAAAATTGAGAACGGTCAATCATTAATTTATTTGGATTTTCTTTTGGGATTACCGCTTCGTAATTTGGATATTTTCCATCAATTAAACGACACATTAAAACATAATTGTCAAAAGAAAAAGTAGCATTCGAATCGTTGTATTCAATTTTTACTTCAGCATCTGAAGTGCCAAGAATACTTTTTAAGATGTTTAAAGGTTTTTTTGGCATAATGAAATCAGCCACTTGAGAAGCCGTTACATCTGTACGCGCATATTTTACTAATTTGTGCGCATCAGTGGCAACAAAAGTCAATCCTTGTGGCGAAAACTGGAAGAATACACCTGACATTACAGGACGCAAATCATCGTTTCCTGCTGCAAAAATAGTTTTGCTAATGGCTGTTGCCAAAACATCAGAAGGAACAAGCGTTACAGATGGATCGTCTAAATTTACTGATTTTGGAAATTCGTCTCCAGGAGCATAAGCCAAAGCATATTTTCCAGAATTAGAACTGATTTCTATCGTACTGTTTTCTTCAACTGTAAAAGTTAGCGGTTGTTCAGGGAACGTTTTAAGGATTTCCAAAAGTAATTTCGCAGGAACAGCAACGCTTCCTTTACTTTCTGAATCAATTCCTAAAGTAGCAGACATTGTTGTCTCTAAATCAGAAGCAGAAACCGTCAGCACATTATGGTCTAAATCAAATAAAAAGTTATCTAAAATAGGCAAAGTATTATTACTGTTGATTACATTACCTAAAACTTGTAATTGCTTCAATAAGTACGAACTTGATACTATAAATTTCATCTGTTTTTTTTTATTTTTTAAGGTATTTCTTTAAATTCGAAATACGATACTTTTTACAAATATATCGTAAACAATTTTAGTTTCGAAACTTTTTTATTAACATCTATTTGCTGTATTTTCTTTTTCTAAGGAAAGTAAATACGACACCAAAAAGCGCCAAAATAAGAATTGGAAGCCCGATAGTTAGGATTTGTGTTCGGGTGTAATTTTCAAAAACTTTTTCTTTATCCAATAAAGGTAAATCAAGATCTTTACTTCGAATGTTAATAAGTCCGGTATCATCCAATAGGTAATTGACACAGTTTATTAGGAAATCTTTATTATCATATAAATTTCCGGACCTTTGATCGTAACCCAATTCTATCGGTTGAAAGTTTTTATCCAATTGGTTTTTTATCAAATCCCCATCTGATATCACAATCATCTTGTTCTTTTGTCCTGTGGCTTGAAATGTTTTTAGTTCAAATGGCAACACTCGATTTTCAAACATCGAGCGAAACGAACCTTCCAATAAAACCGAAAGTGGAATTTTTCCTTTGTTTAAATAATCGTTTGGTGCCGTTTCTTCGGCAACGATGTTAAGATTAATCTCTGATGGTGTTCCTATTTTTTTCGAATATTGTGACGATTCCAACAGAATAGTTTTCTTTATTCCGTTTTTTAAAGTATCGATAGGATTGGCAAAATCAAATTTGATTCCGCCTAAATTTTTCACAATTGGATGCAAACTGTTTGGATACACTTGTGGCGCAAACTTCCAGTTGAATTCCTGAAATTGAGTGGCACTTCCTTGTTCTCCGGTGGCCAGTTTTATGGGACTTCCTTGTTCGTCTTTTACTAAATCAGGATTAATTCGAATTCCGTATTTAAAGAACATATCATTCAAATTCAAATCTTTTGGATAGGCCAAAGTTGCTCCGGATGAATCGTATAAACTGTCCATTTCTGCCGTAACTTGATCAATCAGCCATAATGTTTTTCCACCATTGATGATAAATTGATCCAAAACTTGTTTCTCCGCATCTGTAAAATTTTCAGTGGGTTTTGCAATAATAGCCAAGTCATATTTTTCTAAAGCTTCTAGACTTCCAACAGGATTTTTGGCAACCGAATCTAAAGTAAAAGGACCGATATGGTAACTTTCGCGTACTTGTAACAGAAATTTAGCCATCAAAATATCTTGCAATTCACCATTTCCTTTGATAACAGCGATTTTCTTCTGTTTGGCTTTCGTAATCTTATTCAAGCCTTCGGCGATTGAGTATTCAAGGTGCTGAACAGATCCAATAACTTTCTGGGTTGTTGTCGCGCCCATAATGTTTTTCAACAAGGGAATATTAACTTCTTTATTGTTATAAACTGCAATTGCCCAGGGAAAAACCATCGCTTGGGACTGCTTTCCTTTATCGTCAACGGTTATGTTTATTGGCGTAAGCCCTTTTCGATACAACTCTTTAATATTGTCCATGCTGGTGTCTTTGTTCTCCAATGGATCTACAAATTCAAAAATAATATTGCTATTATACGCTTGAAATTCTTCCAGCATTTGTTTCGTTTCTTGCTGTAACCGCATAAATTCAGCCGGTAAATCACCTTGTAGATATACTTTAATAGACAACGGATTTTGGACTTGCTTTATGATATTCAAAGAAGCAGAGGAAAGAGTGTATCTATTGTCTTTTGTTAAATCAAAACGATGAAAAAAGGATTTTCCTAGTACATTTATTAGCAGTACAATTGCTAGGATAATCAACACTGCTTTTAGGTTATTTTTCTTTGAAGTTGTCATTACGATTTGAACGATTTTAGATTATAAACAGTAAATGAAAGAAAGACAACGGTTATGCTAGTAAAATAAAGAATATCCCTGGTATCTAATACGCCTCGACTCATGCTTTTAAAATGATCTTGCATTCCTAATGAAGCAATTATGGAAGACCAATTTGGAACAACAGAAGCTAAACCATCAAATCCAAAATAGAAAAAGAAGCATAAAAATACTGCGATAATAAAAGCCACAATTTGATTATCAGATAATGTTGAAGTGAATATTCCAATGGCCGAATAGGATGCAATCAGAAATAATAATCCAAAATAAGAGCCAATGGCGCTTCCCATATCGATATTACCTTCGGGCATTCCTAAATTAGAAATAACGGCTACATAAATAAATGTTGGGATAATTGCCATTACAATTAAAAGCAAAGCACCAAGAAATTTTCCATTAACAATTTGCCAAATACTCAATGGTTTGGTCAGCAATAATTCTAACGTTCCTTGTTTTTTTTCATCCGAAAAACTGCGCATCGTCACCGCGGGAATCAGGAATATTAATATCCATGGTGCCAAGGTAAAAAACGGAGTCAAATCAGCAAAACCGGTATTCAGAATGTTATAATCTCCTTCGAAAACCCAAAGAAACAATCCATTAATAATTAGAAAAATGGCAATAACTAAGTAGCCGATTGGCGAACCGAAAAAGGATTTTATCTCTCGTAATACTATTGATTTCATTTATGTTAATTCGTTGATTTGTTAATTCGTTGATTTGAAACTGAATACTGATTATTCTAAACTTACTAATTTATTTACGCTCCAAGCTTCCGGTTTATCGTTGAATAATTTCTTGGTGAATGTCCAAACATCGTAAAAAAGTTCAGAATTCCTGTAATTTTCTAAATCGGCTTCAGTTTCCCAATAACTGTAAGTAAAGAAAATGCTTTGGTTGTTTTTATCCTGATACAATTCTAAGAAACGATTCCCGGGCGCATTTCGTATTTTATCTTTCATTAACTCAAAGTTTTCTAAAAATGCAGGAATATGTTCCTCGTGAAAACTCAATTTTACTATTCGTACAAACATTAGATTTTTGATTAACGATTTATGATTTTTAAACTGATTACTGAACACTGCTATCTGAATACTATATTTATTATATCTCTATAATTCAATCCCAGCAAGCTATTAGCAGAACCAACTTTAGAAGGATTGCTTCTAAAAATTGCAATTTCAAGAAAACCGGCTTCGTTGAAAATGGCTAATTTTTCGCCTTCATACGATTTAATCGGATATTTTTCAGAACTCGCAATCGCTGAATAATTCGGCAAAATTGTTTTGATGTTTTTAGTTTTCAGAACAATTTCATACGGCCTTCCTTTCGCAACTGCAATAAAATATTTTTTAGAGATATTGGTAATTACATTCCCAAAATGATCTATGTAAATTACATTTCCTTTCAGTGAATTCCCATCTTCTGAAATTGTGGCTTGCAGATTTGTAACGTGCTTAATCGTATTGATTTCTTTACCAATGACATTCATCAATCCCCCTTTGGCTAAATGACAGGCTACTTTTACAAATACATCCAGATCCGTACCTTCACTCGGTAAACGATCGTGTATGTTAATCGCCACCACTTTTTGCGGAACAATTTTTTGCGACAGCATGCTTAAAATCCCATTATCGGCGGCAATAAAATAATGATCGTTCCATTGCATCACAATATGCTGATTCTCTTTATTGGATTCCATATCTACTCCTATAAGATGAACCGTTCCTTTTGGAAAGCTCGCATACGATGCTCCAATAATGTAACTGGCTTCTAACGTGTTGAATGGGTCTATTTCGTGTGAAATATCAATAATTTTTGCTTCGAAATACTCAGACAAAATTTTCCCTTTCAGCGCACCTACAAAGTGGTCTTTCAAGCCATAATCGGTAGTTAGGGTAATTATTGACATAAATTTGTTTAAACTATTGGTGTTTTGTAAACCTAATTTTCATTAAATTTGAGAAACGCAAAGCTAAAGTATTTTGAGCTTTATTTAAATAGAATTTTTTAATTTGAATTTAAACAGGAAACATGATCAAACCACTATTTTTTCTTCTTCTTTTCTTTTGTAGCTTACAATCGTATTCACAAAAACTAGTTTACAAGTCCAACGGCACTACTTTAAATTCCGAAAACCAAAAAATTTCCCCCAATCAAGTCCGGGAATTACTGGCAAACAACGAAAAATTATTGACAGATTATAATGCCGGAAGAACAAAGAAAACAGTTGGAAATATATTATTAATTGGTGGTTTGGGATTTTTGACTGCTGATTTAATTTATGGAGTTACTGCATCTGGAATGACCGCAGTTCCTGTTGGCGGTGGGTATTATGATCTGCAAACGGAGAAAACCTATCCAAATGTATTGACTTATTTAGGTGTTGCAGCAGTCATAATAGCCATTCCTGTCAAGATTGGTTTTTCGAAAAAGATTAAAAATGTGGTTACTGAATATAACAATCAAAACACCAATGCATACAACCAATTCGATAATCAAAAACTGGATTTAATTACCAATTCAAACGGAATTGGATTGCGATTGACTTTAAATTAAAATAATCTAAAAACAACTTCATTTGAACGAAAGAATAATCGAGCTCATAGACATCGCTCCAAAAGACTTTTGGGGCGCTCAAGACACTCATCTTGAAACAATTAAAAAATACTACCCAAAATTAAAGATCGTCGCTCGGGGAACAACTTTAAAAGCTTTTGGAGAAAAAGAAGTTTTAGACGAGTTCGAAAAACGTTTTCAACGATTAATGGTGCACTTTTCAAGATACAATAACATTGATAATAATGTAATAGAGCGTGTTATTCTTGGTGATGTACAGGAAGACAGAAAATTTCAAGGACAGGATAAAATATTAGTGCACGGTGTAGGTGGAAAAATCATTAAACCAATGACACCCAATCAACAATTGTTGGTGGATACCATGGAAAAAAATGATATGGTCTTTGCCGTTGGACCTGCCGGAACCGGAAAAACCTATACCGGAGTTGCCATGGCCGTTAAAGCGCTGAAAGAAAAGCAAGTCAAACGTATTATACTCACACGTCCAGCGGTAGAAGCAGGGGAGAACCTTGGTTTTCTTCCAGGGGACATGAAGGAAAAACTGGATCCATATATGCAACCTCTTTATGATGCTTTGCGCGATATGTTGCCTAATGAAAAACTGGAAGATTATATTTTAAAGGGAATTATTCAAATAGCACCACTGGCATTCATGCGCGGAAGAACACTTGATCATGCTTTTGTAATTTTGGACGAAGCCCAAAATACTACACATTCCCAAATGAAAATGTTTCTTACCCGTATGGGAAAAAGTGCTAAATTCATGATTACTGGTGACCCAGGCCAAGTCGATTTACCACGAAGAACCATTTCCGGACTCAAAGAAGCCTTATTGGTTTTGAAAGACGTTGAGGGAATTGGAATTATATATCTGGATGATAAAGACATAGTAAGACACCGATTAGTTAAAAAAGTAATTGACGCCTATAAAATGATTGAGAATAATGATTAAAACAAAAAGAGGCTTTTTCACAAAGCCTCCTTTTGTAATTTTTTTATTAATCTTGAAACATAGTGCTCCAAGTTTTGAATTCTATATCAGAAAGTTTGTACTGATTTAAGCTTTCAATAAAAGCCTGATAAGCGATATTGAACAACGATTTTAGTTTGCAATTGTGTGATTGAAAAATACAAGGCTTTGAATCACAATTGACGATTGGTGTATCGTCTTGTTCTAATAGGTGAATTAAATCGCCTAAGCGAATTTCTTTTGCTCTCTCCGAAATCATTATTCCGCCATTCTTTCCTCTTTTGGTTAGAATTAATTGGTTTGCCGATAAGAATTGAACCACTTTAATAAGATGATTACGCGAAATTTTAAAAGTATTTGCTAAATCATTTAAAGAACTTTGGGGAGTATCATTTTTTTGATTTAAATACATCAAAACGCGCATACTAAAATCGGTAAAGTGATTCAATTTCATATTAAAATTTACTAATTAAGACTTAATAATTGGGGACCAAATTCTTCGTAAAGTATATTTTCTCTATTTACACCAAGTGCGACCAAAGATTGATATTGAACTTTTATAAAAATAGCCGGTCCACAAATATAATATTTTGCATCTTCAATAAGGATTTCTTCTTTAATTTGATGCAAATCGATTCTTCCTTCGATAGCATTTGTTTCTGATTCGGGTAAAGTTTCATAAAAAACGAAAGAAGTTAACCACTCATTTTCGTTGTTTAATTCTTCGATAGTATCTTTAAAAGCATGAACATTTTCATTGCGACAACTGTGAATCCAAACTGTTCGATTTTTTTGAAGTGAATTTTTATTGGTTTCTACCATACTCATCATAGGAGTAAGTCCAACACCGCCACTAACCAATACCAAAGGATTTTTTGCCTCTGGATCTGCAAAAAACACCCCCGCTGGTGCGCTAACTTCAATCATGTCACCTTCGTTTTTGTTATGTAGTGCATTGGAAACAATTCCATCAGGAGTTGTGTTTTGACTGATTTCTTTTTTTACCGAAATTCTATAATATTCACTATTGGAAGAAGATGACAGGCTATATTGTCTAGGCTGTTTATAACCTAATTCAGGAATAAAAGCACTCACAGATATATATTGACCCGGATAGAAATCAGCAATTTCTTTGTTGTCTTCCGGCTTAAGGTAAAATGAATTAATTTCGTCGCTTTCTTTCACAATTTTGGAGATTATGAAGGTTCTCCAGCCTTTCCAGCCTCCTTTTTTATTAATTGTTTTTTGATACATTTCAGCTTCAATACTAATCATTATTTGAGCCAATTCATTGTAAGCACAGGTCCAGGCTTCAATTAATTCTACTGTTGCGAGATCACCTAATACTTCTTTTATCGATCCAATTAAATGGTTTCCAACAATGTCATATTGCTCTGGTTGAATATTTAAACTCACATGTTTATTTCCAATTAATTTTAATGTATTGATCAAAACCGTAGGATTTTCTATGTTTTCAGCATAAGCAAGAACAGCTCCACTCAAAGCATTTTGTTGTTTACCACTAGCTTGATTTGCCATGTTAAAAATGTTTTTCAGCTCTGGATTGTTGGATAGCATTCTTTGATAAAAATAGGATATCAAATCATTTCCATTTGTTCTTAAAATTGGAACAGTTGCTTTTATTAATTTTTTTTGACTTGCATTCATGACTTTATTTTACTTTAATTTTTACAAAGATAGCAATCATTTTTACATTGTTGTATTTTAAATGCAACAATGTGTTTTAAATGTATTTTTTAAAATATTGTCATGAAAGGTTAACCTAAACTTTTTATAAATTTTTGCGTTTCTCTCTAAAATTGAATAAATTTGAAAATATTAAAAATGACAGTGAAAAACGAAAGATGCTACAAGAAAAAATAAAAGTCGTAATAAGCGATTTAGACGGAACTTTACTTAATTCAGATCACAAAATATCCCAATACACCAAAACCGTATTTCAAGAACTCCACAATCAAAATTACCTAATAATTATTGCAACTGGTCGTCATCACTTAGATGCAATGCCGATTGTAGCAGGATTGAATGTGCCTCTTTATCTGGTTACCTCAAATGGAGCTCGGATACATTCCCCTGAGAAAGAACTGCTTTTCTCTTTTAATATGGAAAGTGAGGCTGTTAAATCCGTTTTGTCTTTAGATATTGATCCTGAAATTACAACTGTATTATTCAGAGAAAATGTGTGGCAAACGAACAAGCACAATGAAAAATTAAATGAGTTTCAACCAGAAGTAAATTATCATCCAGAACTCGTCGATTTTGAAAACGTAGAAGATTTGAGTGCTATAAAAGTATTTTTCACGCACGATCGACATTCAAAATTAATAGAGTTAAGAGATCGAATTTTAGAGAATCATACCGGACTTTTTAGCCATGCTTTTAGTCTTCCGCTTTGTTTAGAATTTATGGACAAATCTGTAGATAAAAGTGTTGCCATTGCCAAAATTTTGGAACTAGAAAATTTTGTTTTTCAGCAAGCATTATCTTTTGGTGACGGTTACAATGATGAAAACATGCTTAATTCTTCCGGTAAAGGCGTAGTAATGGGGAATGCACCTGATAGTTTGAAAAATAAACTTTCTCATTTGGAAGTCATCATGACTAATGATAATGAAGGAGTTGCAAAATATATTGCGCAATTACTATTAAATAATTAATTTTTTTAACTAACCATATTTTCCGCTTTACACAAAAAACTAAAACCAAATGAACAAAAAAATAATCTTCGTTATCTGTATTTTGTTTTCCTTAACAATTCAAAGTCAAACGCTAAAACTGGAAGAAATCATGAAAGGTAATGCTTTCATTGGTGCGCAACCAGAGAATGAAAGATGGTCGCTAGATGGACAGAAAGTTTATTTTGATTGGAATCCAAACAATGAATTGGGCACAAGTACTTATTTTTGGAAAATTGGATTGTCAAAACCAGAATTAGCATCTCCAAATGAAGCTGCTTTTTCAAAACTAGATTTAAAAAAAACAACTAATCCAGATTTATATTATTACATCGATAAAGGAAGATTATTTTCTTATTCTTTAAAAAATAAAAACTCAAAAAAATTATACCAACAAAGCAGTCCGATTGCTAATTTGCAAATGGGTTCTTTGCCAGGAGTGCTTTATTTCAGACAAAATGAAAATCTTTTTCAGTTCAATACTAATGAAGGATCTGTCATTCAAATCACGAACTTTCGTAAAGGAAAGTTGGATGAGAAAGCCAATGATAAAGAATCTTTTTTGAAAAGCCAACAAGAGGAATTATTCCAATTTATTAAAGATCAGGAAGCACTGAAAAAATGGAATTTGGCGAAAGCAAAAACCACAAAATCTGATTTTCCAAAGCCTTATTATTATGGAAAAAATACCGTTGGAAGCTTAAAAGTGGATCCAAAAGGAAACTTCGCCACCTTCAGATTAATAGAAGATTTAGAACGTAAAAGTGAGAAAATGGAACTTTTCATAACTGCTGATGGCTACAATCAAATTGAAGATACTAAGGAGAAAGTTTCTTTAGTTAATTTGTTGCCAACCAAATTTGGAGTGTATGATATTGCCAAAGATTCTGTTTATTTCGTAAATTTTTCAACATTAAGCCACATTCAGGATGTTCCTAAATATTTTGAACTGTATGAAAAATCAAAAACGACAGAAAAAAAGAATAAACTAATTGTAGTTCAGGAACCTATTTACAATGAAAATGGCTCTTACGCTATTTCCGAAATAAGAAGTCAGGATAACAAAGACCGATGGATTGTAAGTTTGAATTTAGAGCAAGGAACTTTTCAGGAATTAGACCATCAACATGATGAAGCTTGGATTGGCGGACCCGGAATTCCGTCTAATTCATATGGAAGGGGAACACTGGGGTTTTTGGGAGACAATGAAACCATTTATTTTCAATCGGAAGAAACCGGTTATTCTCATTTATATTCCTATAACCTGAAGTCAAAAAAGAAAACACAGTTAACCACAGGAAATTGGGAAGTGCGCAACGTGAGTTTGTCAAAAGATAAAAACTCTTTTTATTTGACCACTACGACTACGCATCCAGGAAACAGAAATTTCTATAAATTAGAAGTTAGAAATCCGGTTTTACAACCAATTTTAACCAAAGATGGTGCTCATGAAGTAAGTTTGTCTCCAGACGAAAAAACTTTATTGGTTCGTTACTCGTATAAAAATAAACCTTGGGAATTGTATGTAGCGCCCAATAAAAAGAATACCAACTTAAATCAGATAACGTCTTCCACATCGGAAAGTTTTAAAGGATATTCTTGGCGTGAACCGGAAGTAATTACTTTTAAAGCACAGGATGGAACTTCTGTAAATGCCAGATTGTATAAACCGCAAACTGCCAATGCGAATAAAGCCGCTGTCTTGTTTGTTCATGGTGCCGGTTATTTGCAAAACGCGCACAACTATTGGAGTACATATCATAGAGAATACATGTTTCACAATTTATTGGTCGATTTAGGCTATACTGTTTTAGATATTGATTATCGGGGGAGCGATGGATATGGACGTGATTTTAGAACAGGAATTTACCGTTTTATGGGTGGAAAAGATTTAACAGATCAAATAGACGGCAAGAAATACTTAGTCGAAAATTACGGAATCGACGCGTCAAAAGTTGGGATTTATGGCGGTTCTTACGGCGGTTTCATCACGTTGATGGGAATGTTAACTACTCCAAAAGAGTTTGCTTCGGGTGCTGCATTGCGTTCCGTAACTGATTGGGCGCATTACAATCATGGCTACACCGGAAACATTCTTAATTTCCCAGAAACGGATCCAGATGCTTACAAGAAAAGTTCACCAATCTATTTTGCTAATAATTTAGAAGGAGATTTATTGATGCTTCACGGAATGGTAGATGACAATGTTGAATATAAAGATATTGTTCGGTTGTCTCAGCGTTTTATCGAATTAGGGAAGAAAAAATGGAGCTTATCTAGTTTTCCCGTTGAAGCTCATGGTTTTAAAGAAACCTATTCCTGGGTTGATGAATACAGTCGAATCTTAAATTTATTCAACAATACATTGCTTAAAAAATAGTTTTAGACATAAAAATTTATGAAAGAGTTCCGTTCTTTTCTTTGCGTAACTCTGTGAAATAGTTATAAATTTGCAAGAACAAAAATAAACACATACACACAACTAGTATAATGAGCAACACCATCACAACTACTGATTTTAATTTTCCAAACCAAAAATCTGTTTACCGCGGTAAAGTAAGAGAAGTGTACAATATCAATGATGAACTTTTGGTTATGGTAGCAACTGACAGGCTTTCAGCTTTTGATGTCGTTTTGCCAAAAGGAATTCCATATAAAGGTCAAATTCTAAACCAAATTGCTACTAAATTCATGGAATTGACGGAGGATATTGTTCCAAACTGGTTAATTGCAACTCCTGATCCTAATGTTGCTGTGGGCCATTTATGTGTGCCTTTCAAAGTGGAAATGGTAATCCGCGGCTATCTTTCAGGTCATGCTGCCAGAGAATATGCTACTGGTGAAAGAGAAATTTGCGGCGTAACAATGCCCGATTACTTGAAAGAAAATGATAAATTCCCAGAACCTATCATTACGCCGACTACCAAAGCGGATAACGGAGAACATGATGCGGATATTTCTCGTGAGGATATTTTATCAAGAGGAATTGTTTCTGAAGCAGATTATGTGGTTTTAGAAAAATTTACAAGAGATTTATTCGAAAGAGGAAGTGAAATTGCAGCCAGTCGTGGTTTGATTTTGGTTGACACCAAATATGAATTTGGAAAAACCAAAGAAGGGGTAATTGTCTTGATTGACGAAATTCATACGCCGGATTCTTCTCGTTATTTTTATGCTGAAGGATATCAAGAACGTCAAAACAAAGGTGAGGAGCAAAAACAATTATCAAAAGAGTTTGTTCGTCGTTGGTTAATCGAAAATGGTTTTCAAGGATTAGAAGGACAACAAATACCTGATATGACTGACGAATACATTGAAACTGTCTCTGAAAGATACATCGAATTATTTGAAAATATATTAGGGGAGAAATTTGTAAAAGCTGACATCAGTAACATAGACGAAAGAATCGAGAAAAATGTTTTAGAATATTTAGCCAATAGATAATTATTTTTAGAAAAAAGTAAAATAGAAAACTGCAATTCATAATTTTGAATAGCGGTTTTTTTATTTTTTTACTACTGATTCATAACAGGTAATCCATTCTTGAACCGACATTTTTTGGACGAGTTCTGCAATTAATTCAAACGGAATTTGGTCCATCTTCTTAAATCGGATGCAACTTTTTCCCATGTCTAATTTTTGGGCGCTATGTTTTGGGTATTCCTTTATTAACCACTTCAGTAATTCCGGATTGGCATAAATCCCCATGTGGTACAGCGCGATGAAATTTTTCTGTGATGCAATATTAATAAAAGGTAACGGTAGTTTTCGGTCACAATGATAGCCACTAGGATAAATAGAATGTGGCACTACATAACCAATCATGCCGTATGACATTTGTTCAACAAAACCGTTTGGAATATTTTCTAAAATATTTTCTCGAAGTTTAGCAAAAGAATCCTTTTTCTCTACGGAGATTTCTTCTAAATAGACGTCGATTGATGTGGAGGTTGATTGCATTTTTAAGCATTGTTTGAGTAAAGTTAACAAAAAAACCGCAATTCATAATTTTGAATTGCGGTTTTTTAGCCCCGATAAAAGTGGAAATACTTTCTAGTCCTGAACTTGTTTCAGGATCCTGAAACAAGTTCAGGACTAGAAAGATTAAAACGGATAGCGGGATTAGCTCCTAAAACTATTTAAAATAAGAGAATGTTTCTTCGTTTTCCAACTTCAATAAGGTTTCATAAATTAATTTAATCACATTTTCAACATCGTCACGATGCACCATTTCAACCGTGGTATGCATGTAACGTAACGGCAACGATATCAAAGCCGAGGCAACGCCACCATTACTGTATGCAAAAGCATCGGTATCGGTACCGGTAACGCGTGAAGAAGCCAATCGCTGGAATGGAATTTCTTTAGCCATAGCAGTTTCTAAAATTAATTCTCTCAAATTATTTTGAACCGCGGGCGCATACGTAACCACTGGGCCTTTACCAATTTTGGTTTCCCCTTCAATTTTCTTGTCGATCATTGGAGTAGTGGAGTCATGGCATACATCAGTGACAATTGCTACATTGGGTTTGATGGTTGTAGTAATCATTTCAGCACCACGAAGTCCCACTTCTTCCTGAACCGAATTAGTAATATACAATCCAAAAGGAAGTTTTATTTTGTTTTCGTGTAGCAATCGAGCCACTTCGGCAATCATAAATCCACCCATACGATTATCAATCGCGCGGCAAACAAATTTATTTTCGTTCAAAATCATGAATTCATCAGGATATGTAATTACACAACCAACATGAACACCCATTTTATCAACCTGTTCTTTGGTTTCACAACCAATGTCAATGAATAGATTGTCAACTTTTGCTACTTCTTCTTTGTCTCTCATTCGTGTATGAATGGCGGGCCACCCAAAAACACCTTTTACAATTCCTGCTTTAGTATGAATATTGACACGTTTTGAAGGGGCAATTTGATGATCTGAACCACCATTTCTAATCACATAGATCAATCCGTCATCCGTAATGTAATTTACGTACCATGAAATTTCGTCAGCATGACCTTCAATTACAACCTTATAAGGTGCATCGGGATTTATAATCCCTACCGCTGTACCGTAGGTATCCGTTATAAAAGTATCAACGAAAGGTTTCAAATAATCCATCCATAATTTCTGTCCACCACTTTCATATCCTGTAGGCGAGGCATTATTAAGATAATTTTCTAAAAACTCAAGTGATGACTTGTTTAATATTGATTTTGTACTCATAAAATTATTTTTTTGCTAAATTATAAATTTGGCATTACAGTTGCGTATTTAATGTATAATTTTGACAATAAAATTTCCCTAAATGAAGCTAATTAAATTTTTGTTGTTTTTTCTATTTACCACGATGTTTGTTAACGCACAGGTAATCCCACAGGATACTACAAAGATGGGGTACGAGTTAGAAGATGACGAATTGATTCTTAATGACACCATTCAATTACCAGAAATAATAATATATAAGGGAAAAACGGATCCCGAAGCAAGAAAGCAATTTTTATTACTTCAAAGTCGGGTTTATAAAACTTATCCTTATGCAAAACTAGCTTCGGAGCGATTGACCATTCTTAATAAAGGAATGGCAAACCTTAAAACAAATAAAGAGAAAAAAAGATACTTTAAAATAGTAGAAAGTTATTTGAGTGATGAATTTGAAGCCAAGCTCAAAAAGCTTTCCCGCAAACAAGGTCAAATATTAGTTAAATTGATTCATCGTCAAACTGGCACTACAACTTTTGAATTGGTTAAAAACCTCAAAAGTGGCTGGAAAGCATTTTGGTCGAATACGGCGGCTAGTATGTTTGACATCAATTTAAAAACAAAGTATGCGCCTTTTGATGTTAACGAAGACTATCTGATAGAAACTATATTAGCTCGAGCATTTGATTCTGGAAGATTGCAAAATCAAAATCCGGCAAAACCAGTTGATTATAACAATCTAACCGATTCTTGGGAGTCCAGAGCTGAAAACCTAAAAAAATAATTTTAATTTGTGCGTTCCACCTTATATAAAGAGAGGCAATTATCTAAGTGGGTAGTTGCCTCTCTTTATATAAGGAGTCGGGCTATTCGCTTCAAGTCCTCGTCCCGCCAAAAAAAGGCGAGCCTGCGGGCTTTTCGCTGCTATCCCTAACGCGAACTTTATTAAGCCAGCATTCTTAGTTGTTTCGAGTAATATTATGTTACCTTATATATAGGAGTGAAAAAGTAACAGTACAATTTAGTTCTATATAATGTATGGGACAAAACCATTAGTTAGTTTAATCATGTTTTTGAATAATAGCACGAAAGTAACATTTGAAGTCGCAAAGGGTACTGATGAGCTACAAATAATGCAATACTGTTTCGATTTTGAAAGATGTATTAAGCAAAGCAATGCTTATGAAGGTAATCTTTCATTAGTGGAATAGGGGATTTTGACAAGAAAACGAGTTTAAGGTATATTAGATTTTAGATTTGTTTAAAAAACTTGTTCTTTCAAAAAACATGATATCAGTTAGTTAAAGATAAAGTTAAGAAAAGGTCAAAAAAAAGTGTTTAAAAAGCTTGAATAACCCAATAAAGGGTGTA
>NZ_JAFCUP010000009.1:0-151392 GCF_049896585.1 Flavobacterium sp. DSR2-3-3 | reverse complement strand
CCGTTGATGAATTTCATCCTTAAATATAATAAAAACCAACGAGTTATGCAAATTATTTGAACGATTTTTAGTACAATTTATTTAACAGGGAGAAAGGAGGTTATTAGACAGTTTGACGTCCCGCTACTACAGCGGGTTTGGGACTAAATTAAGTCCTATTTTCGGATCTGCCAAATCATTCAAATACAAAACCATCTTTCCATTAAGCCTATTGCCCAAATCCGTTGTAGTAGCTGTTACCAGAAGTCTATTTCCTGTAGAAGAAATATGCATCTTCTATTGTTGGTTGCCAATTCAAGTTTTTTAATTTCTTTAGTTTCAACTTCTCAAATATTTTTTTAGAACCTTGAATTTTCATTGTGAACTGATTGCGATCGCCCATGTTTTTTTCATTCAGCTCATAAAAAATACTGAATTCATTTTTATTGGCAATTTTTTCAATAAATGGTTCCAAATATTCACTAATTTTTTTGGGACTAGAAAACTCCTCCGATTTTTTGAATTCTATCTCAAAGCTTCCTTCGTATTTAAATTGTGGTCCATAATCAAATAAGAATGTTGTATTCTTTTTTTGTGCAGTTAAATACTCTTGATATTCCGATTTACTTTTAAACTCTTTAATTTCGTAAACATAATCGAAGGGATTTGTTGAGTTTAGCATGGCAATTTGAGATATGTCAAATTTATATGTGTGACCGTCATGCGTCATTGCACTTTTTTGAGTGGGATTTATTGTCCAAGATCCAATTTCATCATAATTCTTAACAATAGTGAGTTTAAAACAAGGATTTTCAATTGAATTTTTAACTTCATCACCGAGACTTATGTTCCTTTTGAAATTTTCAATTGAAATTGAGTCTTCAATTACAAAATTGAATTTTTCATAAGTCCTTTTTTTATCATACTGGGGATATCTTCCAATGATTTTAGTATTTGAATCCACTTTTAGTGTATCAAATAAAATTTTTTGGCTAAATGTCAAACTTGTCGAGAAGATGTAAATTAATAGTAGTGTTTTTTTCATTTTGTTTGATAGATTTCTGGTAACGTCCCCGCGCTACAAGCAGTTTGGGACTAAATTAAGCCCATTCTTCGGATTTGCCAAATCTCCCAAATACAAAACCAATTTCAAATTAAGCCTAATACCCAAATTGCTTGTAGCGTGTGTTAGCGGATGGCTTTTTATGAAATCCAATATAAGAATTTGTAAAAGCCATATTCTTTGGTTATATCCTTTTCGGGTTCTTTTCTAATATTTACGTTAAAGTCTTTAAATTCTTTATTCAGATTAATATATTCATATCCATTGTTATAATAATCTTTATATTCTTTAGGCATATTTATGAAACCACTTTTTATAGATTTAAATTCAATAAATTCATTGTTGTAAATTTCAGAAAATTCTACAATGTCGTTATTTAAATATTTAATTTTTAGATTTTTGTTATTTGAAAATATTTTACCGTTTCTAAAATAAATTGCATAAAATTTTTCTGAATAGAAGGTTTCTTTTCCTTCATAATTTATATAATAAATTTTGTTTGGAAATGAGGTTTTATATTTCTTTTGAGCAACAACAATTAAAGGATAATTTGATGGTTTTTTCTCTGCTAAAATATCTTCAAATTTTATTTGGTCATATTTTGATAATACTTTTACAGAATTATAAATGACTTCGCAAGGACAGAGATTATTTCTGTCAAAACAAGGAAAGGAATAGAATGTTAAAAACAGAATAGATAAAACAAAAAATGAAAATGCAGAATTCATTTTCCATTTCAATTCAGTTTTCTTTGCTATTCTTTTATATATAAATGCGAATAACAATGCGATTATTATAAAAAAAGGTACTGAGATTGTGAAAATTATTGAACTTCCACCACCATCAACTGGAAATAAGTATATCAAAATTGGAGTGATAAATCCACTGATTAGAATAATCCAAAATTTGTATTTTTCCATATATCGTTTATTCTGCTTTTTTTTGAAGCTATCCGCTAACGGTCTCGCGCTACAAGCAGTTTGGGACTAAATTAAGCTCATTATTCGGATTTGCCAAATCTCCCAAATACAAAACCAATTTCAAATTAAGCCTAATACCCAAATTGCTTGTAGCGTGTGTTATGCCTTCGTGCTTTCTTCTAAATTGGTTTTTAGCACTTCGTTTCCGTAAATGTCAATATTTTTCTCTTTTGAATACACTTTCCAATTTTTCATAAATTCTTTAAACTCAATTTCGGTACAATTATCAAATTTTTTTAAAGCAAAATACATTGCAGTTATAGAAATTGACCTAAGCCTTGAGCGATGTCTTTTTTGACATTTTGGACACCACATCATTGGAGGTTGAATATTTCTTTCGGTTCTAATTTGGTCCAGTTTATTATCTAATTCAGCCACAAGTTTAAAATGTTTTGGAATTGTGAAATTAGCTTTCCAATTCTCTTTTAAATACTTTTTTAATTCAGGAAACCAAATTGTATGTGCTTCTCCGGATGACATTTGTTTTTTTTATATTATATCGTCAGTTTCGTTGTTTTCTTTTTCAATTTCATTCATCTCTTCGTGTGTGAATCCATACGGTGCACCACCAAAAGTGTATCCCACAATAAAAGCAAAATTTTCATCGCTATCAAATTCAACGTATTCAGCTTTTATTTCTTTTTTTAGTTTACGATTTCTTCTTTCGCTCATCTGTCGGTTTTTTTAGCATGAGGCATAACTTGTATATACTCGCTACAAAGTAGCGACAATCTTCCCAATTTAGGATGTATAGTCGCTACGGAGTAGCGTATTTTCATCAAATGTATAAATAATATTTTTATTACAAATCATCAAAAGGACTTTTTATTTGTTGGATACTTTTTGTACTTACGTGGGTATATATTTCGGTCGTTTTGTTGCTATTGTGTCCCAATAATTCTTGAATGTACCTCAAATCGGTTCCGCTTTCAAGTAAATGCGTAGCATAACTGTGGCGTAACCAGTGCAAAGTAACGGGTTTTCTAATTCCTGATTTTTGTATGGCTTGTTTTAAAACTTGTTGTAAGCTTCTATCATCATAGGGCTTTCCTTTGATTTGTCCTTCAAATAAATACGTTGTGGGTTTAAATACTTTATAATACTCCCGTAGCATTTCTAAAATTTTTGGGCTTAATGGGACTATCCTGTCTTTTTTGCCTTTTGAATTTTTAAGCAATACAATATTCCGCATCGAATCTATGTGAACGGGCTGGAGAGCCAATAATTCGCCACAACGCAGGCCACAACTATAAATCAAGCTTAACAACATTTTATGTTTGATATTGCTGTGTGCATTCAAGATAGATTTCACTTCTTCTTTACTCAATACATTGGGTAATAGTTTGACTCTTTTTGGTCGGTGTATTTTATCTATTTCAATTTTGGTTTCTTGAATGATTGTAAAGAATAATTTGATGGCATTTACCCCGTAGGATAAAAAAATAGTCGCATTCTGTTTCTAAGATATTTTTTTCCATTTCCGGATTTTAAATATTTCTCTCTCCGTGTAGCATCTTGTTGATTTAAACATCCTTCAAAATAAATCAATTTTAAAGGCAATCTATATTTCGTAGACTGAACTTTACCTGATTGATGTTCATTCAACCTGTTTTTTAAATCAGAAGTATACCCAGTATAAAATTGATTATCTTTTTCACTTAGCAAAACGTAGACATAATAATACATAAGTTCATTTTTTTTATCCAACGAGGTGAACAATTTGATTCTGGTATGAGGAGGAAAACTTATTTTTTAAAATATACTCATTGTTGTAGATAATTACATCCTCATTAGTCATAGCCGCAACTGGTTTTTCTCGATAGAAGATCAGGAAAGATTTTAAGGCTTCGCTGTAGGTAGTAATGGTACTTTCATTATGGCTTGGAACGCATCCATTGTTTGAATTTTTCGATTTGTGCTATTCCTTCGCTTGAAGGGAACGAATTTGCAGGGGGCGCTATGTTAAAACGCACTCTGTTTTCTAATGTGTCCGGGAGGTGCCAAACCGTTTTTTGCTGGCTCCATCGTGCGCCTTCTATTTGTTTGATACGGGCGATTAGGTCTTGATTTTTTTCAAAATAAACGGCAATTCTATTTTCGCTATTGTGTTTTATCAGTTTTGCTTCCCAAGTCATATTGTGTTGATTTTGAGATTGAAAGATACTAATTATTTTATAAATGGTTTTTGTTACAGCAAGGTTTTGTGTTGTATAACCGCTGTTTTGCGTGAGGGATTACTTCACTTTTTTGATATTTTTCATAGGAGTTCAGTGAACTTCGTTTGTAGTGAAAATCCTTTTATGAAGCGCAGCGGAATAAAAGATTATAACGGATAGCCCGACCCGCTTTTTCAGCGGGTCAGGCCCAAATTGTGAATAGTAGAATCAGTAGTGGTTTTTGTTATCTGTTAATTTTTACAGATAAAAGGTAGTGGACTTTGTGAAAAACTTTGCGAACTTTGCAGTCAAATAAATGAATATGAAAATAAATCCAAAAAACGGAATTGACAAGCTCATTTTCGGAATGAAACAAAATGATGTTGCCGCAATTTACGGGAAACCGGACCGAAATTACAAGGACGAGGATGACAATGTGATTTTTGCTTATAATAAATTAAAAATGCGTTTGACCTTCTATGTGGAGGAAGATTTTAAATTAGGATATATTGTCGCATCTAGCCAGGAACTAGAGTTGTTTGGGTATAAAATAATTAATAGAAAAATCAATGAGCTTAAAAAAGATTTAGCCACTAAAGGAATTATTAAATTTACTCAGGAAGAGTTTGACACATTCGAAAATTATTTCAACGAAGAAAACTGGATTATTTTTCAAACCGAATTTGAGGAAGTGGTGAAATTTGAGATTGGGGCAATTATCAATCAGAAAGACGAATTTGACTGGAAATTTGGAAAGAAATAATTGAAAATGGAATGCTGATGAAGCGGATACTTTCCGGTTTCCAGTACCGCAGTCAATGTTCTTAACGAATAAATTGTAAAAAGAAACCCGACAGATTTTGAAGTCTGTCGGGTTTTTTTATGGCATTCTTTTTAAATTTTATTGTTTTGGAGCGGGCTGTTTTTCTAGCATTTCCAATTCGAAAATAAGTGTTGCGTTCGGAGGAATAACACCACCGGCGCCTCTTTCTCCATACGCTAGATTTGATGGAATGAAAACCACGGCTTTGTCGCCAAAAGCCATATTTTCCAGTCCTTCAATAAATCCGGGAATCATACCTTCTTTTTTCCCGGCTTCAAAAGGGAATGCTTGGTATCCGTTTTGAGCGGCACGGTTAGCATCAAATTTTCCGTAAACTTTATTCACTTCTTCATAGCTGCTGTCAAATAGCGTTCCGTCCTCAAAATAACCGGCATAATGAAAATAAAATGTCGCTCCTTTCGCGGGTTTTACTCCAGTTCCTTTTTCAATTATTTTGTACGCTAATCCGGATGGAGTGGTGGTTGCAGTGGCTTTAGTCGCGGCTAAATACGCTTTTTTTGCTGCGATAATTGAGGATATTTTCTTTTGGTCTTCGGATTTATTGTTGAAATAATCAGCGAACACTTTTGGAGCATCAAATTTTTTGGCTAAAGCGCCTTTTCTTACGATGGTAATCTTAGTGATTACATCGTTTTGTGCAATGGAGTTTACGATATTCATTCCCTCTGTAACGTGACCAAAAATGGTGTGTTTACCGTCTAGCCAAGCCGTTTCTTTGTGGGTAATGAAAAACTGGCTTCCATTGGTAGTGGGTCCGGAATTAGCCATAGAAAGGATTCCGGGTTTGTTGTGTTTCAAGTCGGTGAATTCATCTTTGAACGCGTACCCTGGACCACCAGAGCCATTTCCCGAAGGATCTCCTCCTTGAATCATGAAGTCTTTGATGACACGGTGAAATTTTAAACCATCAAAAAAAGGTTTTCCTTTTAGCTTGTCATCAGTTACAAAGGTATTTTTTCCTTCGGCTAATGCTATGAAGTTAGCGACTGTTACCGGTGTTTTTTTGTATTCTAATTCCAGTACAATGTCTCCTTTGTTTGTTGCAATTGTTGCAAAAATCCCCTCGATTACTATGGGAGTTTTTACGGTAGGCTTCACAGGTGTTTTTACAGTAGTTTTGACACTTGTTGCCGGCTTTTTAGCAGGAGTAGATTTCTTGATCGTTTGAGAATGTACGTTGACCATTCCCAGAAATAATAAAAACAGAATTTTAAATTTCATGTTGTACTAATTTAAAGGCTTATTTTTTTAAATATTATTGGGGCATTTTTTCTAATAATTCGATTTCAAAAATGATATTCGCATTGGGTGGAATTACCCCTCCAGCGCCCGCTGCTCCATATCCTAAGCGGGACGGAATGAAAATCACGGCTTTGTCGCCAAAAGATAATTGTTCCAGTCCTTCAATGAAACCAGGAATCATGCCATCTTTTTTGCCGGATTGAAAAGGGATGGGTTGGTACCCGTTTTGCGCAGCTCTGTTTTCATCATATTTACCAAACGTTTTAGCTACATTTTCAATACTGGCATCAAATAATTCTCCGTCTTCCAGAAAACCAGCGTAGTGAATGAAAACATTGGCGCCATTAGCGGGTTTTTTACCACCGCTTTTTTGGGTAATTACGTATTGTAATCCGGTAGGAGTTTTTGTCGATTTCGTTTTCAAATTAGCGAAATAAGCAACTTTTTGTTCGCGAACATCTTTGTACTTTTCGTTGTATACTCTTTTGTTTTCAGCATCAACGGCAGCTTTTTTCTTTTGATTTTCAGACTCCACAGCAAAATAATCATTGAATATTTTAACGGCATTGAATTTTTTAGCAGCTTCACCATTTCTGATAATGATTACTTTATTGATGTAATCGTTTTGTTCAATTTTGTTGACTACATCCATTCCTTTTTCGACTACATGACCAAAAATCGTGTGTTTTCCGTCCAGCCAAGGCGTTGCAAGGTGTGTGATGAAAAATTGACTGCTATTGGTTGTTGGTCCGTTGTTGGCCATAGCCAAAACACCACCTTTGTCAAATCTCAAATCTGAGAATTCATCTTTAAACTTATATCCGGTATCTCCAGAACCTGTTCCAAGCGGGTCCCCAGTTTGTATCATGAAATCTTTGATGACTCTGTGGAATTTTAAGCCGTCAAAAAAGGGTTTATTTTTAAGATTTTCATTAGTCACAAATTCATTTTTTCCTTCGGCCAAGGCAACATAATTTGCTACTGTAATTGGCGCTTTTTCAAAATCTAATTGTACTATAATGTCGCCTTTATTGGTTTCGATTTTAGCGTATAATCCGTCGGGAAGATTGTTGTATTCTTCTTTACAAGAGTAAAATGAGGCGATTACCAGGAATGCGAATAGAATCTTTTTTTTCATTTCTAAGTTATTTTATTGAGTTATAGTGTCCGTAGTTTCAATTACGGGAGGAGTTTCTAATTTAACGGGTGGAGCAACAGCAGGTGTTTTTACTTTCAATTGACTTTCTTTTTTATACTGCGCCTCCGATTTGAAATCACGAAGCGTTACGGTGCAGATTAAAGGTTGGTTAGTCCCAATTTTTTTGTCATCGCCATGGTATCCGTATCCCATATTCGATGGGAAAAGGAAGTTGACCTTCTCGTTTTTACGCATCAATTTGATCCCGTCACGCAAGCCCATCATTATGTTTTGTTTGTCCACGTAATAAATTTGCGGTCTTAATTCTAATTCAGAATAGATAATGGTTCCTTTTAGATCTTTGATTTCGTAATCAAAAAAAGCGACATCTCCTTTTTTTGGCGTAAGCGTATCGATTTCATTTCGTGTTTCATACGAATACCAATATCCTTTTTTCGATGCCAGATAAACGACATTAGGATTGCTTTTGATCAAAGTCTGAATTTTCGTTTCCTCACTGGCAACTAATTTTTTATTGCGGGCAATGGATTTCTTCATGAAACTCCCGGACGCTTGAGATATAGGTCTTCTGGCATCCTGTTGCTGTTTGCAGCTGGAAATTAAGAGCAACATAAAAAATACAATGGCGATTTGCTTGCTATTTTTCATAAAATTAGATGCTTAAATTGGTTACTAAATCTTCAAATTTCTTTTTTGTTTCTTCCATCGAAGCCTCTGATTTTCCTCCGGCAGCATTGCGATGTCCACCACCATTAAAATGATCTCTTGCAAATTGATTGACATCAAAATCGCCTTGGGAACGGAATGAAATCTTAATAATTTTTTCTTCTTTATTTTCTATAAATATAGCAGTAAAAACAATTCCTTTGATACTTAATCCGTAGTTTACAATTCCTTCGGTATCTCCTTTTACATAGTCAAACGAATTCAGTTCATCCTGAGTCAGCGTGGTGTAAGCCGTTTTATGTTCCGTGATTACAATCATGTTCTGAAGCGCTCTTCCCAATATTTGTAATCGTCCAAAAGAACTATTGTCAAATAATAAACTTGGGATTGCCGTGTTTTCAACACCTAGATCAATTAGTTCTGCCACAATTCTATGGGTTGTTCCCGTAGTTTTTGGGAAACGAAACGACCCGGAATCAGTCAGAATTCCGGTATAAATGCAGGTTCCGATGGTTTTATCGATATCTTCTTTTTTTCCAAGAAATGAAATGAAATTATAAAGCATTTCACAGGTAGATCCAAACGAAGTGTCAGAGTAGGTGACCACAGCATAGTCATCTGGTTTTTGATGATGGTCTATCATTACAAAAGGAGCTTTGAGCTTGGCTAGAACGTGTTCCATTTCGCCCGTGCGATGCAAGGCATTAAAGTCTAACGTAAAAATAAGTTCTGCCTCTTCAAGAATTTTTGTGCAGTTTTGTTTTTCTTTTTCAAATATTTTAACGGTTTCTGCGCCTGGCATCCAAGCCAGAAAATCCGGAAATTCATTTGGAGAAACCACGACAGGATGATGCTTATTTTTTAATAAAAAATGATACAAACCCAGTGTAGAACCCATGGCGTCTCCGTCAGGACCTCTGTGTGGGATTATGGCAATCTTTTTTGGAGTTGCTAATAACAACTGTATCGCTTGTATGTCTTGTATTTTCATAGTCTGCGAAATTACATTTTTTTAGTGTAATGTTGAAAACATTTAAACAATTAACAAAGTTTTAGAATGTTATAAAAAGTCGGTATTTTTTCTTTTTAATTTCTGATACAAATGGAATTTTGCGCCTCTTACAATTTGGGCATTATAAATCCCTACGGATCCCGAAGAAAGGTAAGCAATGCTGCACGCTAAACCAATGAAAATGCCGCTTTCGATCCCGAAAAGTTCCATTCCCATAACCGTACAGGCAATAGGCGTATGGGTGGCTCCCGAAAAAACAGCCACAAATCCCATTCCTGCCAAAAGTGCTATTGGTAAGGGAACGATAAGTGATAAAGTACTTCCCAAAGTGGCTCCGACAAAGAATAATGGCGTGACTTCACCACCTTTAAATCCCGCACCGAGTGTAAATCCCGTAAAAAGTATTTTCACTAAAAAATCATAGGAAGTATTTGGGTTCGAAAACGCGTTAACTATCATAGGAATTCCAAGACCAATGTATTTTGTGGTTCCAATAAAATATACCGCCAAAGCTATGATGAATCCTCCTACAAATGGGCGAAGCGGGGAAAACGCTATGGTTTTTGAAAATAAATGACCCCAAAAATGAGTGCTTCTGGAAAAAAGCATGGCGGCCAAGCCAAATAAAACACTTACGATAATTACCCAAAATAAAGTCATGAAACTAATCTCTGGAACAAAAAGAATATTATAATGCGTGTGTTTTACGTGCCAAAGTTCCACTGTGAAAAAAGCGATGTAGGCAACAAAAAAGGATAATAGAATACTTTTAAAATTGATTTTACTAAAATAAACAACTTCTAAAGCGAATAATGCTCCTGCTAAAGGAGTTCCGAAAACAGAAGCAAATCCGGCGCTGATGCCCAGAATGAGTATTGTTTTTCTTTCGGATGCGTCAAGTTGAAATAGTTTTGTAAACTGGTCTGCAATGGCGCCACCCATTTGTACTGCGGTTCCTTCACGACCGGCTGAGCCACCAAAAAGATGGGTGATTAAAGTTCCGAAAAGAATCAAAGGAGCCATTTTTAACGGAATTATTTTCTGTGGATTTTCGTATTCTTCCAGCAATAAATTATTTTCTTTGACAACTGATTTCCCCCAATAAAGATAGCCAAATCCTATCAGTAAGCCGCCGATTGGCAAAAGCCAAATGATCCAATTGTTATTTTTCCTGATTTGGGTAGCCCACTCTAAAGCTAGGAGGAAAAAAGCAGATGCCGATCCGGAAAAAACACCTATTAAAATGCAGATGAAAAACCATTTGAATTGAGGCGATGGAGTTTTTTTAGTTTTCTCTGAATTCATTAGTGAAATGGGCAAAGTATTTTTGCGAAAGTATTATAATCCTTCCTGAATCAATGGTTTTTCTGGGGCAATTGCGGTAAATTCAATTTCGACTAAATATTCAGGAGCTACCAGTTTACTAATTTCATAAAAACCGGTAGTAGGTTTTATGTCTTTAAAAAATTGAGCATGAGCTTTGGCTACGTCTTCAAATGTGGTAATGTCAGTCGTAAATATTCGGGTTCTGATGACGTCTTCCATGCTTACTTTTAAGTCTTCGAGAACCAACTGCACGCGTTCCAGTATGTTTATTGTTTGCGCATACGCATCATTTGCATTTACTTTTTCTCCATCAACAATCGCAACCGTACCGGATACTTCAATAATATTTCCGATGCGTACCGCTCTGCAGTATCCCATTTTGTCTTCCCAAGGCGAACCGGTCAATATATTCTCTCTTTTCATTTTAATAGTTTTTTAATAATGTTGTGCGATAAAAATGCAATTTTTAGTGTGGCATACTATTTGCAAGTTAGAAAAAAAACGTGAAATATAAATACTGATTTTGGATTAAAAAAGTTTAAATTTAATCAAGGAAATTTTAGCTGTTTTATCTCTAAAATGTAATAAAATGCAGATTTTGGAGTTATAAATGAAAGTTAAATTGTTGCCTGATTTTTGAATAAATACAATTGGTTTTTTATTTTTAAAATTTTTACAAGCACCGAATAAACTAATTTAGAAAGTTATGAAAAGGATTTTATTTTTAATGATTACCATCAGTATGTCTTTGAGCGGATATGCCCAAAACGAATTTAGTTCAAAATTTAAAGCGATTCCCCCTAAAAATAACGCACCGAAAATAAAAAAAACAATTCAGCCTAAAGTTGATATCCCTCCAATAAATACACCAAACGTATTTAAAAATCCGGAAATATTCAACCCGAATCCAAGTCTTTCGCTTCCGACCACTCCGGCAAATAATTTCTCCATGAGTCCGAAAAACGAGTTTATTAATCCTGGAGACGTTTATAAAGATAAGTGGAACAAAAAAGAAGAAAATAAGGATGGTTATGTCTACAGAAAGAATCAAAATTTAGGTAATTTCTCAACAGGTTCTGTTACTGCTAAAGTAATGTATCGTGATGCGGCTTATGTAGATGGTGACCAAATCAGGGTATATTTGAATGATAAGGTTATTCAATATCAAGTAAACTTAGATAATGATTTTAAAGGTTTTGAAATCGTATTAGAAAAAGGGTTTAACAAAATTGATTTTGAAGCATTAAACCAAGGAAGTTCGGGACCTAATACAGCTGAATTTAAAGTGTATGATGACAAGGGCGCTTTGATATCAGCCAGTCAGTGGAATCTTGGAACTGGTTTCAAAGCTACTATAATCTTGGTAAAAGAATAAATACATACTTACAGAGAATAAAAAAACCGTTGAATGTAAGTGTTACATTCAACGGTTTTTTTAATAGGATTCGGTGTTTCCTAAAAAGGATCTGCGGTAACTTGAAATTTAATATCTGCTTTTACAGATACATCTTGGGTTATTGTTTCTTTGGTAACTGCTCTTGTTCTTAATTTAAAACTTGAAGCTTTAACGTATTTATCTAATTTCGCAGTTGTACAGGTCAGATTTAAAGTATTTGAAGTAGAATTAATATCATCTAAAAATGCCAATTCAATTTCATCAGTGCTATTTGTAGAAATGTAGATGTGTATTGATTTCAAAAAGGAAAATGATTTAGTGGCTGGATTTGTTACCGTCAATTTCATTTCTTTCAATTTTACATCTTTAACTAATTCTGCATTGGTATTGTTATTTTCAAATGCCGTACTGGAATTAGATGAAATATCGGGTGTCACTAAATCTAAAGCAGTATTCACAGGAAATCCTGATGGAATGGTTACAGTGGTTTGATTGTCTATTGAAAAAGTCAATAAATCATCAATTACACTGCATGAAACAGCTATTAGTGCAAAAATTGCAACGGCGATATAATTTTTTGTTTTCATCTTTTTGTTTTTTAGTAGATAATTAGGTTTGCAAATGTACTCTTTTAAATTTTAAAGCTAATTTCAGGATAAATCCAAATTTGACCTGCGAGACTACGGGTCTTTTAAATACAAAAGAGAAATTATTTCAACAGCTTAAAAGAAAATAAATATTTTTCAAAATTCAATTTTCCAATTCAAAATATAAAAAGTATTTTTGCGCATGCAACACAACGTACTTATTTTAGATTTCGGATCGCAATACACACAGCTTATTGCGCGTAGAGTTCGCGAATTAAATATATTCTGCGAAATCTTTCCTTACAACCATTTTCCGAGTGATTTATCATCTTATAAAGCAGTAATTCTTGGTGGAAGCCCTTTTTCTGTTAGAGGAGAAGATGCGCCACATCCCGACTTGTCTCAAATTAGAGGAAAGCTTCCTATGCTGGCCGTGTGTTATGGTGCGCAATATTTATCCCATTTTAGTGGAGGTGAAGTAGCTGCTTCAAATACAAGAGAATACGGTAGAGCTAACTTATCTTATATAAAAGAGAATGAAATTTTCTTTGAAGGTGTTTCTGAAAACAGCCAAGTTTGGATGAGCCATAGCGATAGTATCAAAGTATTGCCTACCAATGGAGTGAAACTAGCAAGTACACACGATGTGGAATTTGCCGCTTACAAAATTGAAGGTGAAACAACCTACGCGATTCAATACCATCCTGAAGTTTTCCATTCTACTGATGGATCAAAAATGCTGGAAAACTTTTTAGTGAAAATAGCGGAAGTTCCTCAAAACTTTACACCAAATGCTTTTGTCGAAGAAATGGTAGCCGAACTGAAAGAAAAATTACAAGACGATAAAGTGGTTCTCGGACTTTCTGGAGGAGTAGATTCTACCGTGGCGGCAGTTTTATTAGATCAAGCTATTGGAAAAAATCTATACTGTATTTTTGTAAATAACGGTTTGCTTCGTAAAAACGAATTCCAAAATGTATTAAATCAATACAAAGGAATGGGTTTGAACGTAAAAGGAGTTGATGCGGGTGATCGTTTCTTATCTGAATTAGCAGGTGTAAGTGACCCAGAAACCAAACGTAAAATTATCGGACGTGTATTTATAGAAGTTTTTGATGATGAATCTCACCTTATCGAAGATGTAAAATGGCTGGCGCAAGGAACTATTTATCCGGACGTTATTGAATCCGTTTCTGTAAAAGGTCCTTCTGCAACAATCAAATCGCATCATAATGTGGGCGGCTTGCCAGATTATATGAAATTGAAAATTGTAGAACCGCTTCGCATGCTTTTTAAAGATGAAGTGCGCAGAGTAGGAGCTTCATTAGGAATTGATCCTGAATTATTAGGAAGACATCCTTTCCCGGGACCTGGATTATCGATTCGTATTTTAGGGGATATTACACCGGAAAAAGTGCAAATTTTGCAAGATGTAGATGCTGTTTTTATTGACGGATTGAAATCTTGGGGATTGTATGATAAAGTATGGCAAGCCGGCGCTATTTTACTTCCTGTAAATAGTGTAGGGGTTATGGGTGATGAACGTACGTACGAAAAAGTGATTGCATTACGCGCAGTAGAATCTACGGATGGCATGACCGCTGACTGGGTACATTTGCCTTATGAATTCTTGATGAAGGTTTCTAATGATATTATTAATAAAGTAAAAGGAGTCAATAGAGTAGTATATGATATCAGTTCAAAACCTCCTGCAACAATTGAGTGGGAATAATACGGTAGATTTTATATTTTTTAAACATTATTTTAGAATGTTCTTTACATAAACGGTATCAGATTTTTGGAATAAAATTTGATACCGTTACTTTATTAAAGATTTAAATAATTTATAAATTAAAGCGATGAAATATTTTTTTGCAATTTGTATGAGTACTTTGTGGTTCAATTACAGTGTTTTTTCACAAGGAAAAACAACAACACACAAGGTAGAAAAAGGGGAAACAATCACTCAGATTGCACAGAAATACAAGGTTACTCCATTTGATATTTACCAATTGAATCCAGATGCACAAAGTGGTCTGAAACCAAATAGTATTCTATTAATACCTAATAGCTCTACAAAGAAAGCAATCAACGTCCAGTCAAAAAAAGGAACTACAACTGTAACCCATCAAGTGGCACCAAAAGAAACTTTGTATGGTATTGAAAAAAAATACGGAGTTTCGGATGAAGCTTTGAAGCAAGCAAATCCTTTTCTTGAAAAAGACGGCTTGCAAATAGGACAAATACTTACGATTTCGTCCAATGCTGTTTTGAAAAATAATATTCCAATTACAGAAAAAGTAGTTTATCACTATGTACTTCCTAAAGAAACCAAGTATTCCATCGCGAAGCAATACAGAATTACCATTGAAGAATTAGAACGTAAGAATCCGGAAGTGGTGTCAAATTTACCGGAAGGGTTCAAATTATTGATTAAAGGTGTAGCTCCAAAAGCAGATAAAAATGTAGTAGTTAATGAACCTAAAAAAGAAATTGTAGTTACAGCACCAAGTAAGAATACGGTTTCCACGAATTATTTGAATTATGTGGTAAAACCAAAAGAAACGTTATACAGCTTATCTAAAATGGTGGGTTTAACGCAAGAGGAATTAATTGCTCTGAACCCTCTTTTGTCCGAGGGTGTTATTGAAGGTATGGTTTTAAAAGTTCCTGCAACAATTGTATTTTCTCAGGAAGCTAAAAAAGAATATCAGGAATTATCGAAGAACACTTATAGTAATTCCCGAAAAAAATTAACGCTTTTGTTGCCTTTCAATATTTCAAAAATTGAAAGCGATACCGTTAATTCGATGGCAATGCGCCTGAAAAAGGATAAATTCCTGAACATGACTTTAGATTTTTATGCCGGAGCCTTGATGGCCATTGATTCTGCTAAAACTTTAGGACTTAATATTGATGTGAATATATTCGATTCGCAGGAAACAAAAAGCAGTTCGAATGTTGCTTCCTTAATAAAAAACAATGATTTGGCAGATTCAGATGCGATCATCGGACCCTTCTATCAGAGCAATGTTGAAAAAGCAGCCGAATTATTGTTGCCTAATCGAGTGCCAGTAATTTCACCTTTGTCAAAAGATTTAGGAGTTTCATACGCTAATATTTTCCAATCCATTCCCGCTCCTGAAGCAGTCAAAAATGCGATGTTTGACTACATGCGTACAAAGGGCGGTAATATTGTAGCAGTCGTTGATAAGAAAAAAGGTTCCGTTATTCAGTTTATCAAAGAAAATCATAAGGATGTGCAATTTTCAACACTTACTGCAAACGGTGGTGTTTCTGCTGAAAATTTGAAAAGTTTATTTGTAAAAGACAAGATAAACTATGTCGTGATGGAAACAGAAAATACTGGAATGATCAAATCAACAATTACTGCCATGTTGAGTGCTATGGCGACTTACAAAGTGCAGCTGGTTATTCTGGAACCTAATGCAACATTGGATACCGATGAAATTAATTTTCTAAATTTAACAAAATTGAAATTAATGTATCCTTCCGTTACTCGTGAAAATATTTCTCAGGAAGCTTTGATTTTCGAAAAAGAATTTAAAAAGAAAAATAAAATTTACCCAAGTATATTTGCCACTCGCGGATTTGATATTACTTTTGATACGATGTTGCGATTAGCACAAGATAAAAAATATCAGGAAACAATTGATACAACAGCAACGGAACAAATAGACAACAAATTCGAGTTTTATAAAAAGGAGGACGGTGGTTACACCAATAAAGGAATCTATATTTTGTATTATGATACGGATTTAACCATAAAAGTAGCAGAGTAATGACATCAATAGTGACGTATTTAGGTGATTTAAGAACCTCTTCGATTCATTTGCAATCTGGCACCGAAATCCTTTCGGATGCTCCGGTGGATAATAATGGGAAGGGAGAGGCTTTTTCTCCAACAGATATTTTAGCCAATGCTTTGGCAACTTGCATGATGACCATAATGGGGATTAAAGCCCGAGATATGGAACTTGATTTAAAAGGTTCTACTGCAGAAGTTATCAAAATTATGAATGCAGAACCCAGACGTATCGGAGCAATAGAAATTGCTTTTGAGATGTATGGAACGGCTAATATAAAAAACAGGACGATACTGGAAAGAGCAGCGATGACCTGTCCCGTTTTTCTGAGTTTACATCCTGAAATCGACAAACGCATAGTTTTTAACTGGAAATAATTAGTCTTTGGAAGCAGGAGACAAGAAACATAATCGATTTGTGATTCTTGTCTCTTGCTTCATTTTTATAATAAAATGGATCAAAACCAAAAACAACTTATCAAGCTTGCCCATACTAAAATGCCTTTTGGTAAATACGAAGGTTGGTTTCTTATTGATATTCCGGAATATTATATTGTTTGGTATAGCAATAAAGGATTTCCAAAAGGAGAATTAGGCGAGCAATTAAAATTAATTTACGAATTAAAACTCAACGGTCTGGAAGAGTTAATTCGGAATATAAAAAATCGATACCCAAAACCTTAAGCTAGACTTTCTTGAACTTCTTTTATTTTTTAAGAATTAGATTTCACTTTTTTTTAGTATAAAAAGAGTCTGAAAATGTAACAGTCTAATATTCTAATAGTCCAATTAAATTTGTACTTTTGCGACGTTTTTTTACACAACTACAACACAAATAACAACAGAATGAATCAAACGAAATATATTTTTGTTACCGGCGGTGTGACTTCTTCTTTAGGGAAGGGAATCATTGCAGCTTCGTTGGCAAAATTGTTACAAGCAAGAGGATACCGTACAACGATCCAAAAGTTTGACCCGTACATAAATGTAGATCCGGGGACATTAAATCCCTATGAACATGGGGAATGTTATGTGACCGATGATGGTGCTGAAACGGATTTGGATTTAGGACATTACGAACGTTTCCTAAACGTTCCTACTTCTCAAGCGAATAATGTGACCACTGGAAGAATATATCTTTCGGTTATTGAAAAAGAAAGAAGAGGAGAATTTCTTGGCAAAACGGTACAAGTTGTACCGCATATTACCAATGAAATTAAGGAAAGAATGCAATTGTTGGGAAATTCCGGCGATTACGATATTGTCATCACTGAAATTGGTGGAACGGTAGGAGATATTGAATCCTTACCTTATATAGAATCGGTTCGTCAACTGGTTTGGGAATTAGGAGAACACAACGGAATTGTAATTCACCTTACTTTGGTGCCTTATCTGGCTGCCGCAGGCGAGTTGAAAACAAAACCGACACAACATTCCGTAAAAACCTTGATGGAAAGCGGAATAAAAGCTGATATTTTAGTGTGCAGAACAGAACACGAAATTTCTGAGGAATTACGTAATAAACTGGCTTTATTTTGTAATGTAAAAAGAGAAGCTGTTATTCAGTCCATCGATGCTTCCACGATTTATGAAGTTCCTAATTTAATGTTGGAAGAAGGACTTGATGTTGTTGCATTAAAAAAATTAGATTTGCCTAAAAAAGCGGCTCCGGATTTAAAAAACTGGAATACCTTTTTACGAAGGTTAAAGAATCCGAAACATACCGTGAATATCGGTTTGGTTGGAAAATATGTAGAAATGCAGGATTGCTACAAATCTATTTTGGAAGCGTTTATTCATGCAGGAGCTGCAAATGAAACGAAAGTAAATGTGATTTCGATTCATTCAGAACACATCGATGCCAACAATATTAGCGAGAAATTTGCTGGTTTAGACGGAATTCTGGTTGCTCCAGGTTTTGGAGAAAGAGGAATTGAGGGGAAAATTGCAGCAGTGCAATATGCCCGTGAAAATAAAGTGCCGTTTTTTGGAATTTGTTTGGGAATGCAAATGGCAATCATAGAATATTCAAGAAATATTCTGGGTTATGCGGATGCTAATTCTACCGAAATGAATGAACACACTGCGCATCCGGTGGTAAATCTTATGGAAGAGCAAAAAACAGTTACTGATAAAGGTGGGACAATGCGTCTTGGTGCATGGAAATGTGATATCAAAAAAGATTCATTGGCGTATAAAATATATGGAAAAGAAACTATTTCGGAGCGTCACCGTCACCGATATGAGTACAATAGCAATTACGTTGCGCAATTACAAAACGCAGGATTAATAGCTTCGGGAGTAAATCCTGATACCGGATTGGTGGAGATTATAGAAATAGAAAATCATCCGTTTTTTATTGGGGTACAATACCATCCGGAATACAAAAGTACGGTAGCAAATCCGCATCCTATTTTTGTAAATTTTGTGGCAGCAGCCGTTCAGGCAAAGAAAAAATAGTTGTTGTTTTTTGAAACAATTCATTAAACTTCATACTAATAGATTAAACTTTTTTAAATATAATAATGGAACAAAAAAAATTTGACCTCAATTCGATTATCGGTTTTGCATTAATTTTTGGTATTTTGGTTTTTATCATGTACCAAAATCAACCCGACCCGAAAGTCGTTGCAGCTGAAAAAGCACAAAAAGAGTTGTTGATTAGAGAAGCAAAAACCAAGGAGTTAGAGGCGAAAACTGTAGCCAAAGCTACTGTCGCGGTTGCGGCAACTGGAGATTCCACACAATTGGCACAATTGCAAAAAACGTTGGGGAATTTTGCGTATTCAGCAACACTTCCTTCCGCGAAAGCGGGTGTAACTACTATCGAAAACGATTTGGTGAAACTGACAATTGCCAATAAAGGAGGCTATATTGTGGAAGCTACTTTGAAACAATTTGAAAAGTTCAAGAAAGGTTCCGGACAATTAGTTCAATTGATAAAAGACAATAATGCCAATTTAAACGTGCAATTGCTAACGAGCGATAACCGTACTTTAAATTCTAAAGATTTGTATTTTGAACCTACTTTAACAAAAATAGGAGCAGACCAAGTATTGTCGATGAAATTGAAAGCGGGAGCCAATGAATTCTTGGAATACAAATACATTTTGAAGCCAAACGATTATATGATTGGTTTTGATATCCGTTCCCAAGGGTTGAATAAGTTATTAAATACGGCAAAACCATTGGATTTAGAATGGAATTTGAAAACGTACAGAAATGAGAAAAGTGTTTCTTATGAAAATCGTTATACTGAAATCTATTTTGAACATGAAGATGGGAAAATTGATTACGCCGGTTTAGGTCAAACAGAAGAATCTGATTTGCAAAAAGCAACTTTTATTGCTTTTAAACAACATTTTTTCTCTACAATTCTTTTATCAAAGACACCTTTGGAAGCTGCTAAAGTGAAGTCTGATAACTTAGTTAAAGATGATAAAATTGATACTACTTTTACAAAACAATTCAAAGCTAATATCCCATTGGCTTTTACAAATGGGGAATTAGATCACAAAATGAGTTGGTATTTTGGTCCAACAGATTATAAAACATTAAAAGCATACGATCTAAATCTTGAAAAAATTATATCGTTAGGTTGGGGGATTTTCGGATGGATCAATAAGTTTATTTTTATTCCATTATTCGGGTTTTTAAGTTCTTACATTGCTTATGGAATTGCGATTATTGTTTTTACAATAATTATAAAAATAGCGATGTCGCCAATTACCTTTAAATCGTTCCTGTCACAGGCCAAGATGAAAGTATTGCGTCCTGAAATCACAGAATTGGGAGAAAAATTCAAAAAAGACCCAATGAAAAAGCAACAGGAAACAATGAAGTTGTACAATAAAGCGGGCGTGAATCCGATGGCAGGTTGTATTCCGGCTTTGATTCAATTGCCATTTATGTATGCATCGTTTCAGTTTTTCCCTTCGGCTTTTGAGTTGAGACAAAAAAGCTTCCTCTGGGCAGATGATTTATCTTCTTTTGACGAAGTTATAAGATTACCTTTTTACATTCCCTTTTATGGAAATCACATTAGTTTGTTTCCTGTACTTGCCTCGATCGCTATTTTCTTCTATATGAAAATGACTTCTGGTGACCAACAAATGGCTGCTCCGCAACAAGAAGGGATGCCGGATATGGCTAAGATGATGAAAATCATGATTTATGTTTCGCCAATAATGATGTTGTTTTTCTTTAATAGTTATGGTGCTGGATTAAGTTTGTATAACTTCATTTCAAACCTAATTACTATTGGAATTATGATTGTCATCAAAAGATACTTTATCGATAGTGATAAAATTCATACTCAAATTCAAGAGAACAAATTGAAAGAGCCGAAGAAACAAGGTAAATTCCAGAAAAAATTGCAAGAAGTTATGGAACAAGCCGAAGCTCAAAAAGCACAGCAGAAGAAAAAATAATGCATAAAAAAGCTCTCGAATATTGAGAGCTTTTTTTATTTACATATAATTTAAGTGACCTGAATTCGTTACTATAAAAAAGTAATTATGAAAACATTTTATAAAAAAGGAATATTGGTTTTGATGTTTTTGAATGTGTTTTGTCTTTATGCACAAACCGATTTTAATAAATCAGATGCAAAAGGGAAAAAGCACGGAGTGTGGAAAGGGTTTTATGAAGAATCAAAAAGACCCAGATACGAAGGAACTTTTGAGCATGGAAAAGAAGTAGGGATTTTTAATTTTTATGATGATACCAAAGCCAAGTCTGTTATTGCCACGAGAGAATTTAATCCGAAAAATAACGCGACGTACACTATTTTTTATGACCAGAAAAGCAATAAAGTAAGTGAAGGAAAAGTAGTCAATAAATTATTTGAAGGACAATGGAAATATTACCATCAAGCCTCGAAAAATATAATGACAACTGAGAACTACATCAAAGGAAAGCTAGAGGGATTGCGTACCGTTTTTTATATCAGCGGCAAAATCGCAGAAGAAATTAATTATAAAAATAACCTGAAAAATGGTTTTTATAAAAAATACACAGAGAAAGGAATTCTATTGGAAGAGTCTTCTTTTGAGGGTGATTTGTACAGCGGTTTAGCCATTTTTAGAGATTCTTATGGAAGTACGGTTTCGAAGGGACAATTTGTAAATGGAAAAAAATCAGGTATTTGGCAGTTTTTTGAAAAAGGAAAATTAGTCAAAGAAATGAATATGAGCTTTCTGGAAAATGCAACAAAATCCAAAAATAATTAACGGTATCCTTAACAGATACTGTTGCAAATCTTTTGTAACTTTGCAGCCTTGTAAAATTATAATTTTTTGTAGATGAAACGTGTTGTTGTAGGACTTTCCGGAGGTGTAGATTCAAGTGTTGCTGCTTACTTATTGCAAGAACAGGGGTATGAAGTTATTGGCCTTTTTATGAAGAATTGGCACGATGATTCGGTTACCATTTCAAATGAATGTCCATGGCTGGAAGACAGTAACGATGCTTTATTAGTTGCTGAAAAATTAGGAATTCCATTTCAAACGGTAGATTTAAGCGAAGAATATCAAGAAAAAATCGTGGACTACATGTTCAGCGAATATGAAAAAGGACGCACTCCAAACCCGGATGTGCTTTGCAACCGTGAGATAAAATTTGATGTTTTCATGAAAATCGCTTTGAGTCTTGGTGCTGATTATGTTGCAACTGGACATTATTGCCGAAAAAGTGAAATTGAAGTGAATGGTGAAACGGTTTATCAACTGAAGTCCGGTACCGATACCAATAAAGATCAATCCTATTTCTTGTGTCAATTATCCCAAGAACAATTATCAAAATCATTATTTCCAATTGGCGAATTAACAAAACCGGAAGTCCGTAAAATTGCCGCTCAAATGGAGTTGATCACTGCCGAGAAAAAAGATTCACAAGGTTTATGTTTTATTGGAAAAGTACGTTTGCCTGAATTTTTACAACAAAAATTACAACCCAAAGACGGAATTATTATCCAAATTGATAAAAACGATGCTGTATACAGTTCTACATTACAAGAAGAGATAAGTCTGGAGGAAAAGTTGAAAGCAGCAGCGAAGAAAATTTCGTACACACCGGAAATGGGAAAAGTTGTGGGAAAACACCAAGGTGCCCATTATTTTACTACCGGACAACGAAAAGGATTAAATGTAGGAGGTACAACGGACCCTTTGTTTATTATCGCTACAAATGTCGAAACCAATACTATTTACACTGGATTAACCAGTCAACATCCTGGATTATTTAAGAAAGCTTTGCGTATTGAAAAAGAGGAAGTGCATTGGATTCGGGAAGATTTGGTTTTAGGCAATGGAGAAAAGATGGAAGTAATGGCAAGAATTCGTTACAGACAGCCATTACAGACGGCCACTTTGCATCAGTATGAGAACGAAATGTATCTTTACTTTGACGAACCGCAGTCCGCAATTACCGAAGGGCAATTTGCAGCTTGGTATTTAGGGGATGAATTAGTTGGTTCGGGAGTAATTTCTTAGTTTAGTACTTTGTTTACTAAAATTATAAGAAAAGCGTTTGCTTTAAATACAAATTAAGAATGTTAAAACAGCTGTAAGCGTGATTCAATCCCATTGGTAATTAGAATCTTTATAGCTTAACCAATAAAGTTACCCATGAGAAAATTCTATTTATTCCTTTTTTTAATCATCAGTACAACCGGTTTTTCACAGCAGGATGCGTGGGTGTATTTCAATGCGAAACCCAATTCTCAATTCTATTCCGATTCACCATTGAAAATGCTTTCTCAAAGGGCATTGGACAGAAGGACCAATCAAAATATTGCCTTAGATTTTAAAGATATTCCGGTAGAGCAAACTTATATTAATCAAATAAAAGCAAGTCCGGGAATTATGGTATTGGCAAAATCCAAATGGATGAACGCTATTCATGTGCGAGGACAGCACGCGGCTGTAAATTCTTTATCGCTGTTGTCTTTTGTCAATAAAGTTGATTTTGCTGACAAATCGATGAATCAAACGGGTAAAATAGTAAAATCTGTTACAGAAAAAAAAGCAGATAAGACTAAGAAAACTAAAATTGATTATGCTTATGGATCGTCTTCAAATCAAATCCAAATGCTTAATGGGCATGTTTTGCACCAGCGTAATTACACAGGTTCCGGTAAAATAATTGCCGTAATGGATGCCGGTTTTCCGGGCGTTAATACGACACAGCCGTTTCAAAGATTAAGAGATAATAAACAAATTTTGGGCGGTTACAATTACGTGTTGAGAAACCCAGAATTTTATACTGGAGTGTCACACGGAACATCTGTGCTTTCTTCAATGGGAGGATATAAAGAAAACTCGTTAGTGGGAACGGCTCCCGACGCCTCTTATTATTTGTTCATCACGGAAGACGACACTTCTGAAAATCCTGTGGAAGAATCCCTTTGGGTTGAAGCTGCAGAAAAAGCGGATAGTTTAGGTGTCGATATTATAAACACGTCTTTGGGTTATTTCGATTTTGATAATCAGGCTTACAATCATACGTATAATGAAATGAATGGCACCACTGCATTTATGTCCCGCGGAGCTGAAATTGCATTCAGCAGAGGAATGATTTTGGTTACTTCTGCAGGTAATTCAGGAAGTTCTTCAAATCCTCATATTGCCGTTCCAGCTGATGCCGTTTCAGTAATTGCCGTAGGTGCCGTAAATTCATCTGAAACAAAAACTTCTTTTAGTTCAATAGGTCCATCTTTTGACGGAAGAATAAAACCGGAAGTAATGGCGCAAGGGCAAGCAGCAGTAGTTTCTGATGCCGCAGGCAATATTGTAACGGCAAATGGGACTTCTTTTTCTGGCCCAATTATGGCAGGAATGGTTGCTTGTTTGTGGCAGGCATTTCCTGAAAAAACCAATCGGGAAATTAGAGATATAATTCTGCAATCATCTGATAGATTTTCATTGCCAAATAATCAATACGGATATGGAATTCCTGATTTTAATTTGGCGGTAAACAATCCGTTAGATGTAAATCCTTTTTCGAAAGATGATTTTATCATTTATCCCAATCCTGCAAGTGATTTTGTTACGGTTTCTTTACCTTCAAAATTTGAACAGGGAACTGTTGTTTTGTACACTGTGCTGGGACAGAAAATGTTAGAACAAAAAGTTACTCCTCAATCTTCGATTATTTCATTGAAAACACTGGAAAAAGGAATGTACTTTTATAAAATGGAATCCGTTGGTTTAATCAAAACGGGAAAAATTTTGAAACAATAATATTATTACGTTTACATGAATACAATCACAGCACTTTTTAAAATAAAATATCCAATCATTCAAGGCGGAATGATTTGGAACAGCGGGTATAAATTAGCAAGTGCTGTCAGTAATGCAGGAGGTTTAGGATTAATAGGAGCTGGCTCCATGTATCCTGAAGTATTGCGTGAACACATTCAAAAATGTAAACAAGCGACTTCAAAACCATTTGGAGTGAATGTTCCCATGTTGTATCCCAATATTGAAGAAATCATGAAGATTATTGTTGAAGAAGGCGTAAAAATCGTTTTCACTTCGGCAGGAAACCCTAAAACGTGGACCTCATATCTAAAAGAAAATGGCATTACTGTTGTACATGTGGTCAGTAGTTCTGTATTTGCGTTAAAAGCACAAGACGCAGGCGTTGATGCTGTAGTTGCTGAAGGTTTTGAAGCCGGAGGACATAATGGAAGAGAGGAAACCACCACGCTTACGCTGATTCCCATAGTGAAAGAGAAAATAAAAATTCCATTGATTGCTGCGGGAGGTATTGCTACTGGACGCGGAATGTTGGCCGTAATGGTTCTTGGTGCAGATGGTGTTCAGGTTGGAAGCCGATTTGTTGCTTCATTAGAATCATCGGCTCATGATAATTTCAAGGAAACCGTAATCAATGTGAAGGAAGGGGATACGCAATTGACTTTGAAAGAACTTGCACCTGTTCGGTTGATTAAAAATAAATTTTATCAAGATGTGCAGGATTTATATCAAACCAGTCCAACAAAAGAGGAAATAGTTGCTTTACTAGGAAGAGCAAGAGCAAAACGAGGTATGTTTGAAGGTGATTTAATTGAAGGAGAACTAGAAATAGGACAAGTAGCAGGAATAATCCATGTCATAAAGCCAGCGGGAGAAATTGTTGAGGAAATGATAACCGATTTTGAATTGGCGAAAAAAGAATTGCTAAATATCAATTTTTAAACTATGGCTAAGATAAAAATATACAGCATACTGCTGTTTTTGATACTAGGATTGCACAGTTCTTATGGCCAAAGCTACAAGTTTAAAACATCGGGATTTAGTGTTTTAGAAAAAAATGAAAAAGGAAAATGGGGCAAATGGTCTGATTTAAATCTGGTGAACGTGCTGGTAACATTGGATACTAATAAAAGCAGAATAGTAGTTTATTCTCAAATTATTCAGCTTTTTGAAATCATCGAGTATCAAACCACGGAGGAAAATGATACTGATATCGTGTATTCATTTACGTGCAAAGACAATGAAGGTATTGATTGTACGGTTTCTATAATCACCAGAAAAAAACAAGAAAACAGGAAACAGCTGTATATCAATTATGACAACCGAATTATTGTTTATAATATTTTCAATATGTAAATAAGGACGTTTTATCCTTTTTGGGTTTTGTTCATTTAAAGTATTTCAATATCCTTGATGAAATCATCATACTCTGAATAAAACACTTCCAAAGCAGTCATTTTTTCATTATAAAAATCAAAAATTTCGTTCCAGTATTTTTGGTTGCTAACGCCGACATTTAATTTTTCAATCCAAATGCGGCTTATTGTTTTACCGCTTTCTAGGGTGTATTCTTTTTCAAAAATCAAATCTTTGATAAATTCCTCTTCGAGAATGTTTTTTAAAGCTTCGAGTTTTTCAAAATAAGCAATTCTTTTTTCATCGCTTCGATGTTCTATGTCTATTAAAACTTGCGCTTTTTTATTGTCTACGTAAAATTTAAAAGAGAAATCTTTAATTTTAGTATCATACAACAACCATTTTCGTGGATATTTTTCTGCAAATGCAATCCAGAATTCGCGCTTCAATTTTTGGGTTTCTACTTTGCTGTACATAATTGTTGCGACTTTAGAGACTAGAAAATTTGTGCAACTCTATTTTCTAAACTATATTTATATTTAATTATAATGTGCAAAAATAGACTTTGATTATGGATTTTCAAGAATTTTTACAATTTGTTCCCAAATTAATTGATGCCAAGCTTCCAGCTTTTGAGGCGCACATCAAAATGGCACCTTTAGAACGGTTGGAAAGTTTGAAAAAAATAGATTTTGGAGATAACAATCCAAGAATAGCAGCTGTATTGATGCTTTTTTATCCTAAAAATGATATCACGCACTTGGTATTGATTGTACGTAATTCGTATGAAGGCGTTCATTCGGCACAAATTGCTTTTCCAGGAGGAAAATATGAACACGATGATGATGATTTCGCCTACACTGCCCTTCGTGAAACCCATGAGGAAGTGGGGATTCATCCGGATAAAATTGAAATTCTTAAACCTTTTACAGAATTATATATTCCACCAAGTAATTTTATGGTGCACCCTTTTTTGGGTATCAGTAAAGAAGAGCTTGTATTTGTACCGGAACCCTCTGAAGTTGCGGAGATAATAGAATTGCCGTTATCTATTTTTCTGAGTGATGCTATTGTAATTGATACTAATTTGTCTACTTCCTACGCGGACAACATCAGTATTCCGGCTTTCAAAATTGAAAACCATATCGTATGGGGCGCAACAGCGATGATGTTAAGCGAACTGAAAGAAGTCTTGAAAGAAGTCTTTACCACTTCAATTTGATGCTAAGTTAAGGTGTCAAAATTGTAAATAACATCAAATATTAATTTCGTAAGTTTGCTGATTCAACATTAAAAACACATAATTTTATGGGATTGTTTAAGAGAAATCCTTTTGGTCACATACTATTTATAAAGAAATGGTTAATTCGAATTTTCGGTGCCATCACCCATAGAAGATACAGAGGGTTTAATGAACTGCAAATCGAAGGTTCAGAAATTATCAGGAATTTACCGGATACCAATGTGCTTTTTATTTCCAATCACCAAACCTATTTTGCTGATGTCGTTGCAATGTTTCACGTATTTAATGCAAGTTTGAGCGGACGCGATGATACCATCAAGAATGTTTGTTATCTGTGGCAACCTAAAATGAATATCTATTATGTGGCAGCCAAAGAAACCATGCAGGCGGGATTATTGCCAAGAATTATGGCGTATGCAGGAGCGATTTCAGTAGAGCGCACTTGGCGTGCCAAAGGAGTAGATGTACAGGAGAAAAAAGATTTTAATCCGGATGACACTGAAAATATAAAAATAGCATTGAAAGACGGTTGGGTAATTACATTCCCACAAGGAACAACAAAGTCCTTTAAACCCGTTAGGAAAGGAACTGCTCACATCATAAAACAACACAGACCTATTGTTGTACCTATCGTTATAGATGGTTTTCGTCGTTCATTTGATAAAAAAGGATTGCGCATAAAGAAAAAAGGAATTCTGCAATCTTTCATTGTCAAAGAACCATTGAATATTGATTACGATAATGACACCATTGAAGAAATTGTTGAAAAAGTCGAGTATGCTATTGAGCAACATTGCTCGTACCTGAAAGTAATACCCGCTGAAATTATAAAAGAACAAGAAGAACTAAATAAAACCCGCAGGTGGGAGTATTAGATAAAAGTTAATAACTGCTCTTCCAACTCTTGATTCGCATAATTCAATAGGTGTTATTAGTTTTTGATGATAATTTTCGTCAATTCGAGTAATTTTCTCCCGAGCACTCGTAAATAAAATAGGATCTAAAATTAGAAATTTATCATTAAAAACAGTTCCCAATAAATTTTTGTTCTGCTTTGCTTTACAAAATCCCAAAGCTTCGGGCCGAACTGGTATTTTGAATAATTACACCCAGCGGGTTAATAATAATAACTTATTGGGTGTAATCTAAGTTTCCTTTTTTAGTCACGTAGATTTTGAATAGATTTCCAAATAAATTTATATTTTTTTATGCTTTTATTTAAGGGCGATGAGAAAAGTATGAAAATGCACGTTTAGTGATGCTATTATTACTTTGTTTACTGAAGATCATTTTACTTTTGTCTTGATTACTCACAGCTACTAGTTTATTTGAGTTTGTGAATCTATGATTTCAAAAGAAACAAAAAATCAAGCCTCAATATTTTTACACCAAAAAAAATCATCGAACAAATTTTCCTATCGCAACCCCAGCCGCTCGTGTTTCACGCTCGACTCGGTTGTCACTCCCAACGGTCAGCGCTGAAATTCTTACCGTGATTTTTTTGGATGGCAACTATAAGGGCGGTAAGAAGAGTGTAAATTTTCGTTTTGCCGCAGCACTAAACGGAGCCGAAAATCTGGAGCTACTGTTTTGTTAAAGATGTGATCTTAATACTATATAAAAAATATGAGTAAGCCTTCAAGGTTTTAAAGTTGTCGATATATTGATAATTATTACCAATATTAATAGAGGAGTAGTATATTCGCCGAAAACAACTCTTATTAACAAATGGCCTTCGCCCTATCATTGTAAGTTAGAGTCGCGAAGCGTGCCCAAAAGGTTCGTTTTTTTGTAATGGATTTGATTTTGCAAAGCAATTAAATATTTAAATGACACAGAAAACTAAATACGTTACGAAGCTTTTTTATGATAATAGCAAGTGCAAATTATTTATATTTGCTTCATGATGTTACCGTTTTAAAATATACAATAAAAGGTCTCTCAGGGATCGTCTCACAGTAACGCGCGATATTACAACCATGATAAGAAAATACATACCAGGATTTTAGCATAAAAAAATGAACCACAACGAGCATACGAATACCACTTGGTTGTTTGAAATAACACCTAAAAATAAATTCTTTTCGCTGAACCTTAAAGAGGTCTGGCAATATAGAGATTTACTTATGCTTTTTGTAAAGAGAGATGTTGTTACTGTATATAAGCAAACAGTTTTAGGACCGCTTTGGTATTTGATCCAGCCTTTGTTTACGTCCATTACCTTTACTATTATTTTTAATAATTTAGCGGGAATTGATACCGGGACGGTGCCTCCGTTTTTGTTCAATTTAGCCGGAATCACGGTTTGGAATTATTTCACGGCGTGTCTTACCGGAACTTCAAATACCTTTGGTGCTAATGCCGGTATTTTTGGTAAAGTATATTTTCCAAGACTGATTGTGCCTATCTCCATCGTGATTTCTAATTTGATTAAATTTGGAATTCAGTTTCTAATATTTATAGCCTTTTATATTTTCTATTATCTAAAAGGAGCTGTTGTCGGGCTAAATGGTTCCGTTGTATTCTTTCCTTTTTTAATTGTACTTATGGGCGTTTTGGGATTGGGATTGGGAATGTTCATCTCTTCCTTGGTTACAAAATACCGAGATTTTAGTAATTTGATTGGTTTTGGCGTGCAATTGCTGATGTATTTGTCTGCCGTGATGTATCCTATGGCATTAATACAAGAAAAATTACCAACTTATGGCTGGATCGTTCAATACAATCCTTTAGCCTATATAATAGAAACTGCGCGTTACATGTTGTTGAATGTAGGACACATTTCCGTTTGGGGATTGGGTTATACTTTTTTGGTTACCGTAATGGTCTTTTTTGTTGGAGTATTGATTTTTAACAAGACAGAGAAGAGTTTTATAGATACGGTTTAGATTTTTTAGATAAAGCGGATAAACAGCACTAAATTTATAAGTATGACTTTATATAACAGGAATAATTATATTCTTACTGATTCACCTCTTAAAAAAGATCTTTTAAAATTATTTAAAAAGGATGATAAATTAACGATATTAGATATTGGAGGTTGTGAAGGAGAGGAGTCCATTAGATATTCCAGAATTTTTCCTTTTTCTTCAATTTATATATTTGAGCCGTTACCTGAAAATCAGAAGCTTATTGCTGAAAACTTAGAAAAATATAAAGTTGAAAATGTAACAATGATACCTATAGCATTTTCCGATGAAAAAGGGATTTCGCAGTTTCATGTGTCTTCAGGACATCCACAACATGAATCGCATGAATTAGATTGGAATTTTGGTAATAAATCTAGCTCATTGTTATCCCCTGAAAAGGCGAATAATCATTTGTGGTTGCAATTTAGCGAAAAAATAAATGTTGAAACACTGACACTTGATTCATTTTTTATTGAAAATAAAATGGATGAAGTTGATTTTATACACATGGATGTTCAAGGTGCTGAATTAAAAGTTTTAATGGGTGCAAAGCAATGTATAAAAAAAATAAAGGCTATTTGGCTTGAAGTTGCCGATATTGAATTGTATAAAGACCAGCCTCTAAGATTGGATATTGAAATTTTCATGAAAGCTAATGGATTTTATTTAGTCAAAACAGCCATGGAAGGACAAGTTGGAGATCAGTTGTATTTAAATAGAAAATATTTTAGAACTTTTTCATTTTGTAATAAAAGATTTCAACTCTATTTTAAAAAGAAATAAAACAACAAATAATATGTTTTATGTTTTCCTCAGATAGAATTAAATCCGTTACAGATTCTGATTCTTCTGAATCTTTATCTTTTGGGTACCATATATAGCAAGGAAGAAATGATAATAATAAAACTTGAAGGAGGTCTTGGAAATCAAATGTTTCAATATGCATTTGCAAATATTCTTGCTAAAAGAAATGATACAACACTCTTGATAGATGCTAATTTCTTTAAACTTGTTGAAAAAAAACCTGGATTTACCCCAAGAAATTTTGAATTAAACATTTTTGACAATAATTATGTAGAAGCAAGCCAAAGTCAGGTATCTTCTTTCTTTGATTTGACTTTTCTTGACAAAATTAAAAGAAAGTTAGGACTTAATCATCCTAAAATCTATAATGAACCTTTTTTTGGATTTAATCAAACGGCGATGAATACAAAAAAACCAGCTTATTTAAAAGGTTATTTTCAGAGTTACCAGTACTTTAACGGCTACGAAAGTTTAATAAAAAAAGTTTTCTCTTTTCCTTTAGATGGATTAGATTATATAAACAGTGAATTGTTATCTGATATCAAGAGTATGAAAACTATTTCAATTCATGTAAGAAGAGGTGATTATGTTCAAGACAAGTCTACACAACAATTTCATGGAAATTGCAGCTTAGAATATTATTTTGATGCAATATCGTTGTTGGTTTCTAAAAATAAAAATTCTAAATTAATATTCTTCTCTGATGATAGCGAATGGGTAAAAGAACAATTTCAGAATTTACAGTATCAGAAAATATTTATAGATCATAATAAAAATAAAAATTGTTGGAAGGACATGTTTTTGATGAGTTCCTGTAATCATAATGTTATAGCTAATAGCTCTTTTAGTTGGTGGGCGGCTTGGCTGAATGAGAACCCTCATAAAACAGTAATTGCACCTAAGAATTGGTTTGTTGCAACAGAAAAAAACACTAATTATTTAATACCTACTGAATGGATCCGTTTGTAATAAACTTACCTAAAATATCAGTGTTGATGCCAGTGTACAATTGTGAATTGTATGTTTGTGAAGCTATAGATAGTGTATTGGGACAGAGTTTTTCTGATTTCGAATTTTTAATAATTGATGACGCTTCCTCGGATAGTACTGTTTCTTTGATAAAATCGTATAATGATTCGAGAATTCAATTAATAGAAAAACCAATAAATACAGGATATACAAATAGTTTAAATTATGGTTTGAAAATTGCTAAAGGAAAGTACATAGCTCGAATGGATGGTGATGACATCAGTGTGCCGGATCGTTTTTTAAAGCAAATTTCTTTTTTAGAAGCAAATCCTGATATTATATTATGTGGGTCATGGTATAGTATCATAGGTTCAGAGCATATAGAGAAAGTTCCTGAGAAACATGATCAAATAAAATTGGCGTTTTTAAAAGGAAATTGTATCGCACACCCTTCTGTAATGATGAGAAAACAATCACTGGATTTATTTTCGATTGTTTATGATGTAGCTAAAGAACCTGCAGAAGATTTTGACTTATGGGTACGGTTAATGTCAAAAGGGAAGTTGCATAATTTACAAGAGGTTTTACTGGACTATCGCACACACAGCAAACAAGTTTCAAATAGGCAAAGTGTTGAGCAAAGAAATAGAGTTATTGAAATAAGAAATAGCGTATTTAATTTTCTGGAATTAGAATTATTACCAGAGGAACGCTTAGTTTTTGATAAAGTAATCAATAACGGCATAGGAATTAATTTTAATGACATTAGTGTATTTCAAAAAATACAAATGAAATTGTTATTATCTAATCCAAGAGATTTCTTTGAACCCGCAGGTTTTAAAAAGGAAATGTTAGAATTGGAGAAAGTAGTTATTCATTACTATTTTTTAAAAAGAAGAAGTTTTACAGCTAAAATATATTTTGAATATTTAAAAATTAAAAAAGCTCTTCATTTTAAATTCGATAGAAGTACGGAACTTAAAATAGCGGTAAAATCCCTGATTTTTTATAAACCATTAAGATTTAAAATTAGATTTTAAACCGAAATATTCCATAATTTATAATCATTTCATCCGTTTACTATTGCTCGGATCAAAATTTAAAATAATTTCCTAAAGTGAGTAAAGACATTATATTAAAAGCCGAAAACATCTCGAAGCAATACCGTTTGGGTCAAGTTGGTACTGGTACTTTAAGTCATGACCTGAACCGCTGGTGGCATCAGGTGCGAGGCAAAGAAAATCCGTATTTAAAAATAGGTGATACCAATGATCGCAGTACCAAAGGCGAAAGTGATTATGTTTGGGCATTACAAAATATTAATTTTGAAGTAGAACGCGGAGAGGTTTTAGGAATAATTGGGAAGAATGGGGCAGGAAAATCTACCTTATTAAAGATATTATCCAAAGTTACTGCGCCCACAACAGGAAGTATAAAATTTGGTGGGCGTATTGCCTCCCTGCTGGAAGTAGGGACTGGATTTCATGGCGAAATGACAGGAAGGGAAAATATATTCCTGAATGGGGCCATTTTAGGAATGACCAAAAAAGAGATTGCCTCAAAATTAGACGAAATTATTGATTTCTCCGGTTGTGAGCGTTATATAGATACGCCTGTAAAACGGTATTCTTCAGGAATGTATGTGCGATTGGCTTTTGCGGTGGCGGCTTTTCTAGATCCCGAAATTTTGATTATTGATGAAGTATTAGCCGTGGGTGATGCGGAATTCCAGAAGAAAGCCATTGGGAAAATGCAGGATATTTCCAGAATTGGTGGACGAACCGTTTTGTTTGTGAGTCATAATATGGCTGCAATTAAACAATTGTGTACGAAAATTATTATGCTGGAAAATGGTTCAGTAATTTTTGAAGGTAATACCAATGATGGAATAGATTATTATTTGAAGTCCAATCAATACCAAGGTTATATTGGTAATTACGTCAATGAAACTATCGAAGAATCTGGTTTTGTAAATCTTGCTCTTCTAGATAGCAATAATGCTGTTAGAACAGAATATGGCTTTGATGAAACCGTTACCCTAAAGATAAAAGTAAAAGTAGCTGAGCAACATTTAAATGCACATATCGGATTTAGGGTCGTTGATAGAAATGAGAGAGTCATTTTTACTTCAGAAATAAAATTAGCAACGGCGATAAATAATTCAGGATTACATGAATTTGAAGTGAAATTGCCCGTGAAATTTTTAGTACCCAATAAATTTCGGCTTACTTTTGGTATGCATATTCCCAATGTTCAATTGATTGATTATCAAGAAGAATGTTTGTCGTTTGAGATTGTGGAAACTGGTTCGGATTTACATATATATAGCGGAAACGATTATGGTTGTGTTTTTGTGGATTGTGATTGGAATTTAATAAAAAAAACCTGATTTTTAAGCAACCTTACATAAATGACAAATTTTTTACAGAAAATAATTGCTAAATTTCTTAATTCAAAAATGGTTTTTAATAATCCTTATTTAAATATTAGAGATATTAATGTGAAAAATAATAAATGTTTTGAAGAAGCAACTATTGGTGAAAAATCAAAATTTTATGAACAAGCTGAGGTTATTAATCTGCAAAGAAATAAAGGAAATATTAGAATTGGATTAAATACTCATATTAGGGGAACTTTATTGCTTTTTGCTCATGGTGGAAAGATTGATATTGGGGATAATTCTTATATTGGTTTTGGAACCCAAATATGGAGTGCAAATAATATAAAAATTGGGAATGATGTTTTGATATCTCATAATTGTAATATTATTGATACGAACTCTCATGAAGAAAATTATTTAGAAAGGCAAGAATCATATCGAAAGATGCTAAAAAAAGGGCATGCTACTGAAAATGTAAATGTAAAATCTGCCCCAATAATAATTGAAGACCATGTTTGGATAAGTTTTAATGTGTCAGTTTTAAAAGGAGTTACAATAGGAAAAGGAGCAATTGTCGGTGCTGGTAGTTTGGTTCTTAAGAATGTAGAGCCATTTACAATGGTTGCGGGTAATCCAGCAGTTTTCATAAAAAATTTATTATAAAAACTACATATGTTCAAAAAAATAATTAAAAAGGCTTACAATTATTATTTAAAACAAAATACTCAAAAAACAAAAGCGACTCAAAATAAGGGCAGTGTAAATTTCTTTAACAATGGGCAAATTCCATGGTCGGCAGGATATGTCGCTCATAAAGAAAAATCAATTATTAATAGTATTTCTGACGCTGTTATTTTAGATGAATTCTCTAACAAGAGAGTTCCTGTAAATTATGGATTTCGGTTAGATGAACGAATTGTCGAGTATCCCTGGATTTTTGCTAATCTTCAAAAAGATAAAACTATTTTTTTAGATGCAGGATCAACATTCAATTTCGAATATCTATTAAGTAATGAATTAATCGAAAACAAAGAAAAGTATATTTATACCTTCTATCCGGAAGACAAGAGTTACAATCATAAAAAAATATCTTATGTCTATGGAGATTTAAGGGATTTACCTTTTAGAAATAATTTTTTCGATGAAATTGTATGTCAATCCACGATTGAACATATTGATATGGATAATTCTATTTATGGATATGACTTGAAATCAACTTTGGATGTTGTTACAAAAAAGAGTTACGAGTATTTACAAGTTATTGACGAATTACTGCGAATTTTAAAAACCAAAGGTCAATTATTGGTAACTTTTCCTTTTGGTAAATTTGAAAATCATGGATTTTTTCAACAGTTTGATGATGAGATGTTAGTCAGAATATCTGATAAAATGAAAGTTTCGGGAAGTTGTGAATTAACTTTTTTTAAATATTTACCAGAAGGTTGGATTTTTGCTTCTCAAGAAGAATGTAATGATGCGGAGTCATTTAATCCTCATACTCAAATAGGAAAAAAAGATGATTTTGCAGCTCACAGTAGAGCAATTTGTTGTATTAAATTTATTAAAACAAAATGAAAATATTAATCATTGGTTCCAAAGGATTTATAGGCAGTCATTGCGCAGATTATTTTAAATCTAAAGAATTTGAAGTATGGCAAGCTGATGTAAACGAATCATTAGTGGACAACTTTTATAAAATTAATCGTCAGAATTCAGATTATTCCATATTATTCAAAGAACATCAATTTGACGTTTGTATCAATGCGTCGGGTTCTGCCCATGTGGGTTTTTCTTTTGAGAATCCATCCAAAGATTTTGAACTCAATGTTGTTAATGTTCAAAAAATTTTAGTTGCTATTCGGGATTATAATCCCAAGTGCAAGTTTATCAATTTTTCGAGCGCCGCTGTGTATGGGAATCCGCAGTTTTTACCCATCACTGAAAATAGTATTTGCAAGCCTTTGTCACCTTATGGTTTTCATAAATTGCAAAGCGAGTTATTGCTTACGGAGTACCATAATTTTTTCGGATTAAATACCTGCAGTCTGCGTGTTTTTTCTGCTTATGGACCTAGATTGAAAAAACAATTGTTCTGGGATTTATACCAGAAATCACTTCAAAGTGATGTGATTTCGCTTTTTGGAACAGGAAATGAAACTCGTGATTTTATTTACATAAATGATCTCTTGCAAATCATTGATTTGGTAATTCATAATTCGCCATTTAAAGGTACTATTTATAATGTTGCCAATCAGGTAGAAACGACAATTGTCGAAGCAACACAAGTATTTGTAAGTTCGTTTTCTCCAGAAAAGAAATTAGTTTTCAATGGAGAAGCCAAAATTGGAGACCCGAATAATTGGCTTGCAGATATTTCTGCAATCACCAAGATGGGTTATAAAAAAACAATTACTTTAAAAGAAGGGATAAACAAATATGTGTCATGGCTAAACGAATTAAAGTAGGAATTACTTATTCTTATGATGAAAATTGGATTGGAGGTACTTATTATTATCAAAACTTAATACGGTCCCTTAACTTATTGCCAAATAAAGAGAAACCGCATGTGGTTATTTTAAGTAATAGTACCGCCTCTTTTGATTCTATAAGAGAATTAAACTATCCTTTTATTACTTATAAAGATTTAAATAGCCCAACTTCTTTTTTTGATGAATTTAGGAATGAGTTAATGAGAAGATTATTTCCTAAAAGGGTTATTCCCAAGAAAAAAATTAATTGTGGTATTGATGTTTTGTTTCATCCAAGTGAAGTGCAAATTCCCAATAATATAAAAAATCATTTATATTGGATACCTGATTTTCAAGAAGTGTATCTACCTCATTTGTTTTCTAGGGATTATTTAGATTTTAGAAAAAAGTCACAACAAGAATTGTTAGCGATCGATAAACATATTTTATTCAGCAGTAATGATGCTTGTAATGACTTTAAAAAAATTTACCCATCGGCAAAATCAAAACTTTATGTAGTAAATTTTTCTGTTTTTCATCCTGATTATTTGAAAATAAATATTGAGCAACTTAAAGAAAAATATCAATTAGAAGAGAGTTCCTATTTTTTTTCTCCAAATCAATTTTGGAAACACAAAAATCATATTGTCATTTTAAAAGCTGTAAAAAAAATCAAAGAAACATATAATTTTAAGTTTCAAATTTTTTTTTCAGGCAAAGAATCTGATCATCGAAATCCTACCTATTTTGATGAATTAAAAGATTATATTTCGAAAAATAATTTAGGAGAAAATATCAAATTTTTAGGGTTTATTGATAGAAGTGAGCAGTTGTGTTTTATGAAAAATGCAGTAGCTGTAATACAACCTTCCTTATTTGAAGGTTGGAGTAGTGTTGTAGAAGATGCAAAAGCGATGAATCAAAACTTAATAGTTTCCTCGTTAAATGTTCATCAAGAACAATTAGGAAATCAAGCCTATTATTTTAATCCTGAAGATGAGAAGGAATTAGTTGACCATATAGTGCTGTTTTTGGAGAATTCCATCAAGTGTCCAGAATTTAATTATAATGAACAGTTACATTTATTTGGAGAAAAATTTATTAAAATAATAAAAGAAATAAATTCAAAATGAATTATCCTAAAATATCAATAGTTACTCCATCTTATAATCAAGGTCAATATATTGAAGATACAATATTATCCGTTTTAGGACAGAGATATCCTAATTTGGAATATTTAATTTATGATGCTGTAAGCACCGATAATTCAGTCACCATTATTAAAAAACATGAGAATGAATTAACTTATTGGGTTTCTGAAAATGACAATGGACAGTCTGATGCTATTAATAAAGGTTTTGCAAGAGCAACTGGAGAAATTTTAATGTGGTTAAATAGTGATGATATTCTGATGCCTAATGTTTTGCATTTTATTGCCGAACAATATATAGAAAAAGGGGATGCAATTTATTTTGGAAATTGCATCCATTTTAAAGAGAATATGAATAGCGGTTTATATGCAAGCGGGAGTAATGTAGCAGAATCTTTCAATACAATTCCACTCGAGCTGATAGACACTATAATTCAGCCTTCTTCTTTTTGGAGTAAAAAAGTGTGGTTGCAAAACGGTATTTTAGATAACAATTTTCATTTTGGTTTTGATTGGGAATGGTTTTTAAGAGCAAAAAACAACAGTATTCCTTTTTATTCCATAAACAAACCAATTTCATTGTATCGTATACATGATGAACATAAAACGGGTACTGGAGGAAAACAAAGACAGGAAGAATTATTGAAAATCTATAAGATTTACAGTCCAAAATATGCAAAATTATACAAGTTAGTAAAAAACGAAAATTTTAATTTGTCATTGGGAGAAAAAGTTATATTCCGTGTTTGTAAATTGTTACCTACTAAAGGTTTTAATAGAATTTCTTTTTTAAAAATGATTAAATATAAAAAGTATAAAAAATATACTATAGCTGAAATTGAAGCTATAAAGATGATGTTATAAATATCTTAATAACTTTATAAATAATGCATAAACTATCCATCATTACTATTAACTACAACAACCTTGCGGGGTTGAAACGAACAATAGGTAATGTTGTTAATCAGACTTGGCGTGAGTTTGAATATATCGTCATTGATGGTGGTTCTACAGATGGCAGTTTAGCTTATATTGAAAGCCAAAGTGCAAACATAGATTATTGGGTAAGCGAACCGGATAATGGCATTTATAATGCTATGAATAAAGGGATAAAAGTTGCTACCGGGGAGTACTTGCTTTTTTTGAACAGTGGAGATGATTTGACTGATTTGAAAGCCCTGGAGGAAAATCATATTCATTTAAAAGAAAGAGATATTATTTATTTTGATATTAATGTTATAGAGGAAAACTCTTTTTTTATTAAAAAATCTCCTGAAATTCTGACTTTTTCTTTTTTTTATAAAGATACCATCCCTCACCAGTCCACTTTTATAAAAAAAAGTCTATTTATGGAATTCGGATTTTATGATGAAGATTTAAAGATCGTTTCCGATTGGAAATTTTTTATTTTAGTATTAATGAAACACGGAGCAAGTTATAAATACATTGATTCCGTTTTTTCAAATTTCTATTTGGATGGGATTAGCTCTAAAGTAGATTATTCGCAAGAAAGAAGAGAAGTTCTTGAGGTGCTTTTTAAAGGATATATTTCTGACTATTATGAATTATATAAAAGTCGTGATGAATTACTGGATCATAAAAATTATCTGGAAACAAATAGACTCAGAATGTTATTAGAAATTGAAAAATCACAAGCAGGAAAAAAAGCAGTTTCTATTTTGTTTAGAGTTTTGTTAGTTTTATTTTCAAGAAAAAAAATCAAAGAGGTCTTAGGGTCTTGATTTTATTAGGAAGATTGTATTATTTGTCGTTTTCTGATGATCGAGTTGGAAAAAAAATCTAGATAATAGATTCTCGTTTAAAGTGTTAGTAGTTATGAAACCAATATTGTCCATAATAATACCCTGTTATAATTCAGAAAAAACGCTGAAGGGAACTTTAAATTCTATTCTTGAACAGAATTTTGACGATTGGGAAGCCATAATTGTAAATGATGGTTCAATAGATACTACTGAAAATATAGCTTTAAATTTTGTTAAGAAGGATGACCGTTTTAAATATTATACCAAGCAAAATGAAGGTTTGGGTAAAACCCGAAACTATGGTATAGGAAGGGCAAAAGGGAAATATATCCTGCCATTAGACTCAGATAATCAATTGAAAGAGAACTTTGCTCAGGATGCAATTGACGTTTTTGAAAAGGATCACGAAATAGGAGTTGTTTACGGAGATGCAGAATATTTTGGTGAAAAAACGGGCCCTTGGGAAGTAGATGATTTTAAACTGGAAAAAATATTAGTGCAGAATTATATTGATGCTTGCGCCATTTACAAAAAGAAGATTTGGGAAGAAGTAGGAGGATATGATGAAAATATGCCTTATCAAGGTCATGAGGATTGGGATTTTTGGATCGCTCTGGGAACTATAAATGTTAAATTTCATCATTTAAATAAAACTACTTTTAAGTATTTTGTTTCAAAACATTCAATGATTAGATCGTTTACTGATATTATGGATAAACTTAATGATGATTATATCTTTAAAAAGTATAATAAATTGTATCAAAAAAATTATAAATTACATTACTCAATGTATAAAAAAAAAGAAAGAGTTTTTTGCGAAAATTTAAAAAGCGAAAAGTTTGTAATAGATTTATTTTGCAGTACTTTTTTTGGATTTTCTATATTTGGATTATATAAAGTAAAAAAATAGTAATGCTGGCAATAGTAATTCCATATTACAAACTTACTTTTTTTGAATCTACCTTGCAATCGCTGGTCGATCAGACGGATCAACGATTTAAGGTGTATATTGGGGATGATGCCAGTCAAGAAAACCCTGTAGTTTTACTGGAAAAATATAAAGGAAAGTTTGATTTTACCTATTATCGATTTAAAGATAATTTAGGAGGAATATCGTTAGTAAGGCAATGGGATCGTTGTATTTCTTTGTCAGCAGGGGAAGAATGGTTAATGATATTGGGTGATGATGATTCCTTAAGTTCTAGTTGTATTGAAGATTTTTATTTGCATTTGGATAAAATTAATCAAAATGAATGTAAAGTAGTTCGATATGCTTCGATAGTAAATGATACTGTTTATCAAAAGCTGTCGTCCCTTTATACGCATCCCGAGGTAGAAAACGCTACTGATTTTTTCTATAAACGGTATAAAAATCAAACTCGTAGTTCGTTATCCGAATATGTTTTTAGAAGAGAAGCGTATGTAAAACATAATTTTCATAATTATGATTTGGCTTGGTATGCTGATGACAGGGCGTGGCTGGAGTTTTCAAATTATGGTACTATTTATACGATAAACACTTCTTATTTGATTATTGGTTTGAGTGATGAGAATATTTCAAGGCCAGACTATAAAATTGAAGTTAAGAAACAGGTTAAAATTGTTTTTTTTAAAGATTTTATTTTAAAGAACTTATTTAAATTTAAAAGAAACCAACGTCGAAATTTGTTATTGTATTACGAACAGATTGTTTATCAGGGAGGTAGCGTAAATTTTAGATTTTGGGTGCATCTAATTTCATTGTTTTTAATTAATTTTTATTTTATTCAATCGGTAAAGTTTACAAGACGATTATTAATACATTTAAGTAAAGATGCCTAATATTCCAAAAATTGCTATTATTATTCCTGTTTACAATAGAGAAAGTTTATTATCCTTTACTTTAAACAGTATCATTAATCAATCTTTTGTAGATTGGGAATGTATTCTTGTTGATGATCGAAGTACAGATGATTCTTTTACAATAATGGAATCCTATCAAAAAAAGGACAATCGGATAAAAGTTTACAAAAGGCCCCTTGAATTAAAAAAAGGAGCTAATGCTTGTCGTAATTTTGGATTTAAAAAATCATCCGCATCACATATAAAATGGTTTGATAGTGATGATATCATGCTACCGAATCATTTAGAGCTTGCATATGGTACTTTAGAAGCACATCAATTAGATTTTGTGGTAACAGATACAGTAAATTTTGATCATGAGGATGGTAAAATGTTAGAGAAGCCATACGATTTTAATAGAAATAAAGCAGTAATTACAGCGCGAAATTACGCATTAAGTCATGTATGCTGGATTACAGATGATTTTTTAGGGAAACGTGAAATTGTTGCAAACATTGCTTTTAACGAAAACATTACTACCGATGGTGATGAATATAATTTTTTTGTCAGAATGCTTCATCTGCCAATTAATGGAGTTTTGATAAATGAAGTTGTAACTCTGAGGCGTATACATACGAACTCTCTAAGTATGCAGAATGGAGAAAATTCAGTTAATTACTTTACTAAAATTGCAAATGTAAAATACCAAACGGCACAGGATTTAGTTCTATATAATAATAAAAAACTGATACGTTGGTTTTTGTCCGGATATATAAGGTATTCCTTTGATTTAGCTAAAGAAAAAGAAAAGATACCATTTTGTAAACCTGCTTTTAAGTTAATTTGCAGGTATTACTCTTTCTGGAAAGGGCTGGCCTTTATAGTTTCGCTAGGAACTGCAAAATATTTTGGGAAAGGGTACTCGATTTCAAAATATGCGCGAATATGATTTCTCACAATAATTTGTCAAATTTTGTATTGTAGGGCAGATTTTAAAAAGATATTTTTTTAAAATAAATAAAATAATGAAAGACAATAACTTGATACCAATAATAATTCCCTGTTGCAACCAACGACAATACATACATGCTGCCTTGCAATCCGTTTTTAGACAAACCTTTAAAAATTTGAAATGTATTTTTTTGGTGCATAAAAGTGTTTTAAAGGATCCAACGGAAAATTCTCATTATGTAGATTTGTAAATATAATGAAAAAACTTATTTTTAAAACTGGTCAATTTTCTCATTTATCTAAGGATTTTATTAGTACTAAAATGGTAACTTCTTCAAAATTAGGGTATGAAAAAAATAATTCTTTTCAAACTCAAATTGGGATTTCATTTTTGAGAATACTTGCAACACTATCTGTTATTGTAATTCATGTTTCGGGTCCATTGGTTGTTAAGTATGGAGAAATATCTTCTTTTGATTGGAATGTTGCCAATTTTTTTGATAGTATTAGTAGATATTCCGTTCCGGTTTTTTTTATGATTAGTGGTTCTTTATTGTTAAGTCAGGATTATGGATTTATTGAGTTTTTAAAAAAAAGACTAGGTAAAATATTGCCCCCCTTTTTGTTTTGGTCGTTAATGTATGCTATCCTAAATCGTTATGTGTTTGGAAGTGAGGTTTTTAATTTTGGTAAAACAATAAAAGATATATTTTACGGAAGTGAATATCACTTATGGTTTATATATGCATTGATAGGAGTTTATTTATTTACTCCAGTTCTTCAAAAATGGATTAAAAATGCTTTACAGAAAGAAATTTTATACGTTTTAATTATCTGGATTCTTACTCTAATTATTGATATTCCAGGGCTAAAAATATATTTTCCTCAAATTGATCTCTCTTACTTCTCCGGTTTTTTAGGGTATTTTGTATTAGGATATTATTTACAAAAATTTAGTAATAAAGGAAAATTAATTCCTGTTTTCTTGGTTATTTCAGGTATTTTAATCACAATTTTAGGTACTTATATTTTTACTGTAAAAAATGCAAAATTCCATTCTTATTTTTATCAGTATTTAAATTTAAATACATTAATGGTTTCATCTGGGGTATTTCTCCTTTTTGAAAAAATAGAAATTTCTAATAAAAAATTTAATTTAATTGTTTTTAAATTAAATGAATGTTGTTTTGGTATTTATCTCATCCATCCTTTAGTTCTTAAACTATTTATATTAATTGGTCTGAATGTATATTTATTAGATCCTATTATAAGTATTTTATTAATATCAATAGTGTGTTTTTTACTTTGCTTTTTTATTATTTCTTGTTTAAAGAAATTGAAATATGGCTATGTAATCTCTTAAGAAACATTGAACAATGTTGAAAAAATTGAGAGTGTTTTTATGAAAAAAATAATGAAAAATGAATAATAATTTAATTTCTATAATCATTTCTTGTTACAATCAGGGTAGATTCTTAAATGAAACTATTTTGTCGGTTTATAATCAAACCTATTCAAATTGGGAATGTATTATAATAAATGATGGCAGTACTGATGACTCGGAAGAGATTGGTAACAGATGGGCAGTTAAGGATAATAGATTTAAATATTTTTATAAAGATAATGCAGGTGTAAGTTCTGCTCGCAATTTAGGGCTTGAAAAAGTTAATGGCAATTATATACAGTTTTTGGATTCGGACGATTTGTTAGAAAGCCGAAAGTTAGAACTGTCAATTCTTACTTTAAAAAAATCACAAAAAGAAAGTGAAAAACTTGTCATTTGTAACTTTAGAATGTTTATCAAAAACCCTGAAAAATCATTTAAGCCATTCTGCAATTTAAACACTCAATTATTTAATTTCGAAAGCTTATTATATCAATGGAATGATGATTTTTCGATTCCTATACACGCAGGTTTATTTCATTCATCTTTATTTAAAAGCGTTCGATTTCCAGAGAATCTCACTGCACAAGAAGATTGGATTGTATGGGTTAATCTATTTAGATCTGGGTGTAAAGCTATATTTATTGACCAGCCATTAGTCTTATATAGAATAAACCCTTCCAGTAGAACTATGACCAAAGGATTATATGATGACCAGATAAAAGCTTATGAATATTTTAAAGACTTATTATCAGTTGAAGAATTTTACAAGCTTTCTTTAGTCTTGATTTCCAGGTATTATAAATCTACTGATGATTTTAAAAAAAGACTGAGAGTTACTAAGAAGTCAAATAGCTATCAAACAGGTTTACTTATAAAGAAAGTTCTAAAAACACTTGGCATTTTAAGACCTTTCAAATACTTGTTTCGATTTATTCTAAGGTTTAAAAATTAAATATAATTAGTATATGCTAGCTGTAGTGATTCCCTATTACAAACTGACTTTTTTTGAATCAACTTTAATCTCGTTAATCGGTCAAACTGATAAAAGATTTAATGTTTACATCGGAGATGATGACAGTCCTGAAAATCCTTGTGTTTTACTAGAGAAATATAAAAGCATTCTTAATTTTGTTTATCAAAAATTTGAAGGTAATTTGGGGAGTACGGCCTTAGTGAAACAATGGGAGCGATGTGTCGGTATGGTGGCCGATGAAAAGTGGATTATGATTTTGGGAGATGATGATACGATAGAAAATAATTGTGTAGCTAGTTTTTATAAACATATAGCAGAAGTAGAGCTAAAAAAAATTAATGTCATTCGATATGCGACAATAGTTATTGACCAAAATGATGCAAAATTAACTGGAATTCATGAACATCCTATAATAGAAAAATCATCTGATTTCTTAATGCGAAAATTTAAAGGCGGTACAAGAAGTTCTTTGAGTGAATATGTTTTCAGAAAATCAATTTTGAAAAGTGTTGGTTTTAAGAACTTACCTCTTGCATGGTATGCCGATCTTTTAGCAGTATTGGAGGTTTCTAATTTTGATGCTATATATACCATAAATGAGGGTGTTGTCTGTTTCCGAATTAGTGGATTAAATATTACTTCCAGAAATGATAATTTGACACAAAAAAACATTGCGTCATTTCAGTTCTACCATTATTTATTAAAGGATAAAAAACATGTTCTTAATAGGGAACAAAAAAATATGCTGTTAAAAAGACTTGAAAAAACTTTTTTGGATAATAAAAAGAATGCAAATTTCTGGATGCTGTTCACAAAGTTATATATTTCAAATTTTTATTTCAAGAAGTATTTATTATTTATAGCTAAAATGCTCAAATCAATTTTAAAAAAAACAATCAGAAAACATTAAAAAGAATGATGAAATTTTTAATAATTGAACAGGATTTAAGAGTGTCAGGGACCAGCCAAGGTATTATTTCCAGGTCTTTTTTGGCTAGATTGAGAATAGCTTATCCACAGGCAATTATTGATGTGGTTTATTTGAAGCACCAGGCCAGTGACGATCAATTGGATTTGCTGCCCGTTGACAGTATCAAGTCATATATTCTGGATTTAAGAATTCCTTTTTTTACAAAATGGTTCAATAAAATCTATTGGAGATTGTTTCATATATCGTTAAGAGAGCGGCATATTCATAAAGTATATGGTTCCTATATAGCTAAAATAGAATATGAAAAATACGATCATATTTTTATTAGAAGTGCTGGATTGGAACATGAGACTATTTTAGGGGCTAAAGATTTACCTATTCTAAAAAAAGCAATTGTCAATTTTCATGATCCTTATCCTGTTTTTTGGTACGCAGGTGCAAAAAAAGCATTATCTAATTTAGAAATGTTTAGGATGAAAGAAATGCAAAAAATAGTATTGCAGGCAAAAACTTGTATGAGTTCCGCATATACCATGTCAAAAGATATGCAGTATTTATATGGATCCACAAAAAAATTTTATGTTCTACCTCACCAATACAGTGAAAGTGTTTTTGATTTATCTGAAAAAGAACATGTTCTCAAAAAGACTAAGAAAGTAACCATTTCCTATCATGGAGCGATTCAGTTTGGTAGAAATGCAGATATTCTTTTAGATGCGTATCAAGAATTGGTTAATGAAAATGTCGATTACAAGGAACTAACAGAGTTTATTATGAGGATTAAAGGAAGTGATTGCATACGATTGCAAAATAAATATGCATCCACAACGAATATTCAAATCTTCGGTACTTCGAACTTTTCAAATTCTTCTAATGAGCAAATAGATGAAACGGATATTGCCATTATTTTAGAAAATGGACCGATTTATTGTAATATTTTAGTGGGTAAAGCTCCATTTTTAGCAGCTTATAAAAAACCAATTTTATCGATTTCTCCTAAAAGGAGTGAATTGAGAAATTGCATCATTGATCAAAAATACATTGCTACTATGGATAACAAAGAAGAAATAAAATTCAAATTAGAGCAGTTAATTATTGATAGGATGAATTCAACAGATGAAGTGTATCCGTTTGGTGATTATTTTAGCGATAAAAATTTTAAGAAAAGTTTGGATGAAATTTTACAAGCGGAATGAAGCCATATTTTTTAATAAAATGATTTCTAAAATTAAATAAAAAAAATAACTATTTTACTTCTTAAATATAACACTTCCTTTTGTCTCAAAAAAAGTATTGATTTGATCCTAAATCAAATATTCAATGATTTATACGACAATAAAATTATTCTTATTGAAAGCAAATATTTGAATAATTTAAGAGAGGAATGCCATTTATTTTTAAAAAAATGAAAGAGATAAAGATAACAATAATAATGGCGACCTACAATAGAGCTCACTTTATTGAAGAAACTATTCAATCTATTCGGAATCAAACATATGAAAATTGGGAATGTTTAATAGTAGACGATGGAGGAACAGATAATACCTTAGATGTTATTTCTCCAATTCTAAATCTAGATAAAAGATTTAAATTTTATGTAAGACCAGATAAATTTTTAAAAGGATTATCTAGTTGTAGAAATTTTGGATTAAATTTAGCGAAAGGAGATTATATCATTTTTTTTGATGATGATGATATTGTTCATCCAAACAATTTGGAATTTTGTTTAAATGGATTTTCGATTGAACAAGTCGATTTTGTACATTATAAATTACAGTCTTTTATAGATAAAGTGGATTTGATTCAACAACATTTTGTAGTTAACTATAAAACCGACAATACTTTTTTAGAAAGTATTCTTACTTTTAAGACATCTTTCGTTTCCTGTTCAGTAATGTGGAATAAAAAATGTTTTAAAGATAATTATTTTGATGAAAATTTAAAATATGCTGAAGAATGGGAGTTGTATTCCAGAATAGTATCCCAAGGTTATGTTGGACTGGTTCTCAATAATGTTCTATATTATAACCGTAGGCACTCAAATTCGAATACATCATCTTTTTTTTCTAAAAGCTCACTAATGTATTTATCTCAAATGAAAGCAACTGAATTAGTTTTAAATAACTTAGACAGAAAAAAAAAGCTTAATGAAGAAATTATAAAATATTTTATTTCAATTTCGATCCAAATAAATTCATTTTCATTGTTTGCTAAAATTATATCTAAAAACAAAAACGCAGCTTCATTACTGAAATATTGCTTGTTTTATGTTAAACATGTTTTATATAAATTAAAAAAGGAATGGAAAAAATAACTTTGGTAATTGCAACAAAAAATAGAATTGATGAACTGAAAATTACATTAAGTAAAATATCTGATATAATAGAGAGAGATGATGTTGAATTAATAGTTGCAGATGATGGCTCATTAGACAAAACAAGTAGCTTTATAAATAAGAATTATCCAAAAATAAAACTATTAACTATACCAAAAAGCAAAGGTATTCACTATGTAAGGAATTTAATGTTTCAACATGCCACAGGTGATTTTGTTATTTCTTTGGATGATGATATCCATTTTTTAACAAATAACGTAGTTGAAAAAGTTTTAGAGCATTTTAAAGCTAATAAAGAATGCGCAATTGTGGCTTTTAGAATTTTTTGGTCAATAAATACGCCATCAACAGTTGCATGCACAGATAAAGTAGTTCGAGTGAAAAGTTTTGGAGCAGGTGCTCATGCATTTAGAATGTCAGCTTGGCGTGAGATTCCCAATTATCCTGAATGGTTTGTCTTTTACGGTGAGGAGGATTTTGCGTCGTATCAATTATTCAAAAAAAAATGGGAAATCCATTATCTGCCCGAAGTCCTTGTACATCATAGGGTAGATTTGAAATCTCGAAAAAAAGATACTGATTATACGATTCGGTTGCGTAGGTCACTTCGTTCAGGATGGTATTTGTTTTTTTTGTTTTATCCTGTTAATATTATCCCGAAAAAAATGGCTTATTCTATTTGGATTCAATTGAAAGTCAAAGTATTCAAGGGAGATTTCAATGCATTGCGAGCTCTTTTACTTGCATTGTTGGATTTGGTTTGGTCTATTCCCCGAATCATAAAAAATAGTAACCGTTTGTCACATAAGGAGTATAGTATCTATCAAAAATTAGAAAATACAAAGCTATATTGGCGACCAGAAGAATAATTTGAAGTAGTATGTATAAAATAAAAATAAGAACACTGACAAAAAGGGTAAGAAGTTTAATTTCATGTCTATAAAAAGAGTAGATATTTAATTTGTTTTTTTTAGTAATGGGGTTATTTTCCTTTCGTTGAAAAGGATGAAGCAATCATCTTTAGATTGAGTTCATTTATAAATTGATCTATCGAGCTATTTATGGCGTGTTTGTTTAAAAAACATATAAATTAAGTAAAGTGAACTTAAAAAAAGTATTTTTACGATTCTATAAATTTTGAATGAAAAATATTGCCATTATTCCAGCGCGTGGTGGTTCGAAACGACTACCACAGAAAAATATCTTGTCTTTGGGCGGTATTCCTCTGATTGCACATAGTATTCTATTTGCTCAAAAAAACAGTTCTATTGTTAGTGATATCTATGTCTCTACCGATGATGAAGCTATCAAGAATGTGGCTTTGCAATATGGCGCCAAAGTGATTGACAGGCCAAAAAGTTTGTCAGGAGATCTTGAGCCTACAATAACGGCTGTTCAGCATGTCTTAGCAAATATTTCCACTATTATTGATAATGTAATTTTACTGCAACCTACAAATCCTTTACGTCCAGAAAATTTATTGGTTGAAGCTTTTGAAAGGTATCAAGACCACAATTGTGAAAGCTTATTCACCGTTACAAGAAATCATCAAAAATTAGGAAAAATTATGAAAAAACAATTTTTTCCTTTCAATTACACTATTGGTCAACGAAGTCAGGATTTAGATCCTCTTTATTTTGAAAATGGATTGTTGTATATCATTAGGGCGGAATCGATTAAAAAAGGTAGAATTATTTCAGATAATAGTACCCCTTATGAAGTAAATCATATTTTTGCCAATGTTGATATTGATACACAAGAAGATTTAGATTATGCCAATTTTTTAATTAAAAAAACATGAGAAACAGAGATTTAGCTGTACACAACTACAAAAGATTTTGTGCGCTTGATGGAAGCGATTATATTGCCAGTGAGTTTGCCTTAGAAACCATTCTCAAAATAATAAAAAAATTTAATGTAAATACTATTTTAGAATTAGGTTTAGGAATAGGATCCATATCCGATACAGTTTTAAAATATTCTAAAAAGGACAACAAAAAAATAAGCTATGTTGGTACAGAAAAAAATGAATTCTGTTTAAATGCATTAAAAAAAAATATAATCGATTATGATGATATAGAATTATATGCAGAATTAAATCAAATAAAAAATAATAAATTTGATTTAATAATCATTGATGGTTATGATGATACTTTAATAGAAATAGTTGCTTTTTGCAAAAAAAACACCATTATATTTATCGAGGGAGACAGAAAGGGGCAAACAGAGACTGTCAGAGAGATTTTTCCAAAATCTAAATATGTAAATGTTATTTCACTTAATAAAAACAAACCTTATGTTCATGGTTACTCTCCAACTTCACATTATGTAGGAGGAGGACAACTTATATTTACGAAACCTACATTTAAAATGAATATTTTTTGGTTCCTACAGAAAAGTATCACTTACGTAAAAAATAAAATTAGAATTTTTAAATCAGCATGAGCCCATACATAGAAATTGCAGGAAGAAAAATAGGCCCAGATTATCCCCCTTTAGTTATTGCTGAAATAGGAATTAATCATGAGGGTTCTTTGCACATAGCAAAGAAAATGGTTGACGCAGCCTATAGAGCTGGTGTCGAGGTAGTCAAACACCAAACACATATTGTGGAAGACGAAATGAGTGGAGCGGCCAAAAAAGTGATTCCCGGCAATGCTACTATTTCTATTTACGAGATTATGGAGCGCTGTTCGCTTAACGAAGCAGATGAATTAGAACTAAAAAACTATGTCGAAAGTAAAGGGATGATCTTTATTTCCACACCTTTTTCTCGTGCAGCTGCTGATCGATTGCAACAATTTGATGTTGCGGCTTATAAAATTGGTTCGGGCGAATGCAACAATTATCCGCTTCTTGAACATATTGCTTCTTTTGGTAAGCCGGTAATCTTAAGTACCGGGATGAATACTATTGAAAGTATTACCAAAGCTGTGGCGATATTCGATAAAAACAAAGTACCCTTGGCTTTATTGCATACCACTAATTTATATCCAACACCGATACATTTAGTTCGATTTGGAGCCATGATTGAAATGCATCATGCTTTTCCTGATAAAGTTTTTGGACTATCGGATCATACCTTAAATAATAATGCCTGTTTAGGTGCGGTAGCTTTAGGTGCCAGCATTTTGGAGCGCCATTTTACAGATCACATGAGTCGTGTAGGGCCGGATATTGTTTGTAGTATGGATGAACAAGTTAGTGAAGAATTACTTATAAGTTCCAATGAAATGTGGCAAATGCGTGGAGGAACAAAAAAACCCGCTTTAGAGGAACAAGTGACTATTGATTTTGCTTTTGCTACGGTATGTTCTATTAGAACTATACAAAAAGGCGATGTATTCACAAAAGAAAATATTTGGGTAAAACGACCGGGAACCGGAAAAATTCTTGCAATGTATTTTGACGATATTATAGGAAAAGTAGCGACTCGGAATATTGAAAATGATGAGCAGTTGATTTGGGAGGATATATATTGAAACTGTCTTCTGAGGTCGACAAGAAAACTTAAGTAATAAAGTAATAATTTTAGAAAATCTAGGGAGTCAAAATTATTGTAGAGCATTTACCTTATTTTCTGGCAAGATAGAATTGAGAGAATTAAGTGTAGTAATAAAACAAATGAAAAAAATATTATTCCTAACTGGGACCCGTGCTGATTTTGGAAAAATAAAACCATTGATTTCAATTCTTGAAAAGCAACAAGAATTCGAAGTTTTTGTTTTTGTTACTGGAATGCATTTGCAAGAAGAATATGGCTACACCGTGATTGAAATTCAAAGGTGTAATTTTAAGAATGTGCATACATTTGAAAATTACACTCATGAATCTACAATGGATTTGACCTTGGCTAAAACCATCGGTGGTCTTTCGGCTTATATAAAAACAATTCAACCTGATATGATTGTCGTTCATGGAGACAGGGTTGAGACGCTTGCGGGTGCTATAGTGGGGTCGCTTAATAATATTTTAGTTGCGCATATTGAAGGAGGAGAGGTGTCAGGGACTGTGGACGAGTTGATACGGCACAGCGTCAGTAAATTAAGCCATATCCATTTTGTTTCTAATGATGAAGCTCAAAAAAGGTTGATCCAAATGGGTGAAGTTGAAGCGACTATTTTTGTGATAGGTTCGCCCGATATTGACAGCATGTTTTCAAAGGAATTACCTTTCCTAGATGTGGTTAAGAAATATTACGAAATTCCATTCCGTACTTACGCTATAATGATGTTTCATCCAGTTACTACTGAAGCAAAAGAAATGCAGGAATATACCAATGATTTTGTTGACGTTTTGTTAAAAGATACCCATAATTACGTGGTGATTTATCCTAATAATGATTTAGGAAGTAAAGATATCATTGAGGCGTACGACAAGTTAAAAAACAATTCTCGATTTAGAGTTTTTCCATCCCTTCGTTTTGAATACTTTTTAACTTTATTAAAAAATAGTCAGTTTATTATTGGTAATAGTAGTTCAGGTATACGAGAGGCCCCGTATTATGGAATCCCAATTATTAATATTGGAACTCGGCAACAAAATCGCACTGTAAATGCAGACATTATTAATACTGATTACAGTAGTAACAGCATCTTTTGTGCATTAAAAAAAATTGATAGGAGTCGGGTTAAAATAACATATAATGATTTTGGGACTGGTAATAGCACCCAATTGTTTTTGAAATCTTTGAAACAAAATGATATTTGGAATATTAATCATCAAAAACAGTTTAAAGATATATAATGTCTAACCAAAAAATATTTATTTTACTTCCAGACGGAATTGGTTTGCGTAATTTTGCCTATTCGAGTTTTTATGAAATAGGGAAAACGCAAGGTTTCGATGTCGTTTTTTGGAATAATACTCCTTTTCCATTAACAGATCTAGGATTTCAGGAAATCAAGATTGAGGGTGTAAAACCGCATCAATTAACAGATATCTATAAGAATATAAAAATTCAGGCTGAATTAAATCTGAATATCAAGAATACTAAAGACAACGTTTATAATACTTATCGTTTTCCTTTTTCTTACTCAACTTTAAAAACAGCCATAAAAAGTATTGTTATTCAAGTTTTAACGCGCTACTATGATACGGAAAAAGGATTGCGGAAGATTCGTAAAAAAATGAACCATTATGAACGAAAAACAATATTTTACAATCAAAGTTTAGAAACCCTACAAAAAGAAAAGCCTAGTTTAGTTTTTTGTACGAATCAAAGGCCAGTATTGGCAATTGCTCCTCTTCTGGCGGCGCAAGATTTAGGAATTCCTACAGCCACTTTTATTTTTTCATGGGACAATTTACCTAAGGCTACAATGGTAGTTGAAACCGACTATTATTTTGTTTGGAGTACTCACATGAAAGAAGAATTACTATTTTATTATCCAAACATTAAAGAGGAAACTATTTTTATAACGGGAACACCCCAATTTGAAGTGCATTTTGACACCAGTAAAATACTTTCACGAGAACTATTTTGCAAGCAAAATAAGCTAGATATAAACAAAAAGTATGTGTGTTTTTCAGGTGATGATAGTGTAACAAGTCCTGATGACTCTCAATATCTTGAAGATCTTGCAAATGCGGTTTCTGTTTTAAATAAAAAAGGGCAAAATTTAGGTATTATTTTCCGAAGATGCCCAGTAGATTTCTCAAATCGATATGATTCTGTTTTAGCCAATTATAGTGAACTAATTGTTGAGATTCGCCCACTCTGGAAGCCATTATCAAACGCTTGGAATGCAATTTTACCTACTAAAGAGGATGGGGAACTATTGTCTAATGTAGCTGAACATTGTGAATTAGTAGTAAATATTGGCTCTACAACCATTTTTGATTTTTTGACTCATAAAAAGCCTTGTGGTTACTTTAGATATAATCAAGAAATAAAAAATAATAAAAATTGGGATATTTTTAAATGCTATCGGTTTGTTCATTTTCGTTCGATGCCAAATGCAGCAGCAGTTATATGGTTCGATAATAAAGAGGATATTATTATAAAAATCGAAAATGCACTTAGGAATCCACAAATTACTGTGAATCATGCTAAAGATTGGTTTAAAGTAATTAATATGCATCCACCCCAAGACGCATCCAAACGAATTTGGGACAGTATTAAAAAAATAATTTCATAAAATTCACTTATAATAACATGTTTTTTAATTCATTATCTTTTGCCATTTTCCTTCCCATCGTATTTGTGTTGTATTGGTTTGTTTTTAATAAAACCAAAAGTGCTCAAAATGCACTACTTATTGTAGCAAGTTATTATTTTTATTCCTGTTGGGATTGGCGCTTTTTGTTTCTTCTAGTATTCTCGACTTTTTTGGATTATTATACCGGTATTCGAATCGAAAAGGCCAAGACTGAAACCGCTCGAAAATTTTGGTTTTGGTTGAGTATTGGTGTTAACTTGGGATTCTTGGGTGTTTTTAAATACTATAATTTTTTTGCTGCCTCTTTTTCGGAATTAATAAATGGGTTTGGATTGCAAACTAGTCCACTATTGCTTAATGTTATTCTTCCCGTAGGGATCTCTTTTTATACCTTTCACGGCTTGTCCTATGTGATTGATATCTATCTAAAAAGAATCAAAGCCGAATATAACTTTGTGGATTATTCCTTGTTTGTTAGTTATTTTCCTTTATTAGTCGCTGGCCCCATTGAAAGAGCCACACATTTACTGCCACAAGTAAAAGTAAAGCGAACGTTTGATTTTGAAAAAGCCAAAGAAGGGGTTTATCAAATCATTTGGGGATTGTTTAAAAAAGTAGTTATTGCTGATACTTGTGCCACTTATGCCAACGCCATCTTTGATCATTATGAATCAATGAATTCGTTATCCTTGCTATTGGGTGCCTTTTATTTTGCCTTCCAGATTTATGGGGACTTCTCCGGTTATTCGGATATGGCATTAGGAATGTCAAAATTATTTGGATTGGACTTGTTGCGGAATTTTAATTATCCGTATTTCTCTAGGGATATTGCCGAGTTTTGGCGTCGTTGGCACATTTCCTTGTCGTCATGGTTTCGAGATTATGTCTATATTCCTCTGGGAGGAAGCAAAGGCAGTAAATGGAAACAAGTTCGGAATGTGTTCGTTATTTTCTTATTGAGTGGTTTTTGGCATGGCGCTAACTGGACGTTTATCGCCTGGGGTTTTATTAACGCCTTGTATTTTTTACCCTTATTGTTACTTAATAAAAATCGTTCTAATATAGAAACCGTAGCGCTAGGATGGGATTTTGGTTCCCTGAAAGTTTTTTTAAGTATGCTGAGTACTTTTGCCTTAACGTGTTTGGCTTGGATATTTTTCAGGGCAAAATCTATAGAAGATGCTTTTAATTATATTGGACATATTTTTTTAGATCGAAAATTCGTTCCACAATATCTAGAAAACGAACGCTACAGTTACGAACTTGTTTTGTTGATTTTTATTTTTATTCTTGTTGAATGGAATTACAGGAATAAGATAGAGCCTATATCGGGAAGATATAGCTGGATAAAAGTGGCATTGTGCTTAGTTGCTATAGCTGCGTTGGGAACCTATTCCGATTATAAAGAATTTATTTATTTTCAGTTTTAATGAGAAGGTTTGTAAAATACTTAGGATCTATTTTTTTTACTCTTTTAATGATACTATCGTTTTTAGATTATTCATATACAAAGGTTTATGAAAATTCAAATCCAAGGACAAAGTTTCAATATTTTAGAAGTTTAAAGAACAAAAAAATCAATTATATTTTTTTAGGTTCTTCTCGCACAGAGAGTACGATTGTAACTGATGTAATTGAGGAGCAAACAGGAAAAAGTGCTGTCAATCTTGGGTTTCAAGCTTCAAAATTAGGGGACCTATATACTATGCTTGAGCTTATAAAAAAATATAATATTCAAAGTGAAAAAATTTTTATTCAAGTTGATTATATTTTTAATATTGAAGATGGATGTTCAAATGTTATGCAATATGAATTGATGCCTTTTATTAAAGAAAATGAGATAACAAAGGAATATTTTGAAAGACATTTCAAAGGTGAAAAAGAGATGTACTATTTTCCCTTTTATAGATATTTTACTTTTGAGGCTAAAATTGGGTTCCGAGAGTTTATTTTAAATATTGCTAATAAAGAAACGAAAATTATAAAAAACAAAGGATTTGTAGGTGTAGAAGGGAATTCATCAGAACATAAATATAGTTTACCTATCCAAATTAATGATAACAACAAGTACTACGATAAAATAATAGAGTTTGTTAAAAATAATGATATGAAGATAGTCTTTTTTTGTGCCCCTTTTTGTAAGCATACAAAAAACTTGATTTTTATGGAAAAATTAAAGCAGAAAATACCTGGATTATATGATTTTTCAGGGGCAATAAGTGATGATAAGATGTTTTTGAACTGTTCACATTTAAACCAAAACGGTGCGAATTATTTTACTAGATTCTTAATTAAAAACACACTAATTGATAAATACTAATGAAATATTTCTCTTTTTTTGTGCTTAAAGTTTTTGTGATACTAATTGTTTTGTCTGTAATTTTGGATGTGACTTTTACGGAAGTCTATTTAGAGGCCATAAATCGCGGAAAAATAGATTATGTCTATAATTCAAAAGAACGACATTATGATGTGGCGGTTTTAGGCTCTTCCAGAGCCAATAATCATTTTGTCACCCAATTGTTTGAAGAAAAAGGGCTAAGATCCTTCAACTACGGTATGAGTGGTGGACATTTGTTTGAAGCTTCATTGTTGCTGAAATTGATGGTAGAACGAAAATATGCTATCAAAAACCTAATTATAGAAACCGATTTAAATTTATCTAACGAACACCGTTCCGACGCTGTTGCCGCTAAGTTTTTGCCTTACATTCATCATTCTAAAACAATACAAAAACATTTCTCGGAAGAAGAAGATTTCTGCGAATTGTATTATATTCCTTTCTATCGTTATGTGAAATTTGATGCTTCAATAGGTGTTCGGGAAATGTACAATAATTTAAGGAATCAACCGACAAACACTTTAGAAAAAGGGGGGTTTCATGCTTTAGGGAATAAAAAGGGTAATATGAAAAACGATATAACCGCTTTAAAACCGATACGTAATAAATATTATGAAGAAATTAAGCGGATTTGCGAGGTAAATAATATTAAACTAATTGCAGTCATGACCCCTATGTGCACCGATGTAAAAGGATTGGATTATTTTCAGAAAGTAAATGCAATCTATCCCGAAATTCACAATTATGAAAATGTGGTACAAGGAGATCAGTATTTCTCCTCCTGCGGCCATATGAATGAAAAAGGAGCTCGATTATTTACCACTAGAATTATAAAAGATTTTTTTAAAAAGTAAGTTTACATGTAGTCTGAATCATGTGGAGCATTATAAAAAAGTTCCGATCAGAATAACGGTTAAATAAAAAGAAGTAAAAATTAGCGGTACACTATTAAAAAAAAGGGTAAACCATTATTTTGAAAGATGTGTTACTTTAACAAAATTTAAATTTTTATAATGATTACTTTTTCAAAACTCGAAAAAAAAGGACATTTGGGAAATCAGTTATTTCAAATAGCGTCGACTATAGGTATCGCTGTTGGAAATGATCATGATTTTTGTTTTCCAAAATGGAGTCATAATCGTTTTTTTAAAAATGAACTGCCTGATTTGTCAAAACAAGAATTTAAAGCTTACAAAGAAGAACATTTTCATTATGAATCTAAAAAATTCGATTCCGAAAATTATGATTTAGAAGGCTGGTTCCAGTCCGAAAAATATTTTGATGAATACCGAACGAAACATTATTTTGAATTTAAAGCCAATTTAATTGAGAAATTGAAAAACGTTTATAAAGAGGCATTTTCTAAAAAAACTATACTGTTATCTATTCGAAGAGGTGATTTTGTGGATCATCCGGATTATTTTCAATTGCCAATTAATTATTACATTCTTGCGTTGCTACATAATTTTCCGGATTGGAATGAAAGGAATCTTATCGTATTAAGTGATGATATTGATTACTGTAAATTTCATTTTTCATTTCTGGATAATGCCTTTTTTGGTTCTCAACTTTCCGGTATAGAGCAGTTAGCTTTAGGGAGTTTGTGTGATGATTTTATTATTAGCAATTCAACTTTTTCTTGGTGGTGCGCCTGGTTAGGAGAAAAAGGGCACAGTACAGTTGTTCGACCTTTGCATTATTTTACAGCAGCGAAAAACAAAAAAGATAATGATAAAGACTACTTCCCGGAAAGATGGAAAATATTGAATCATTTAAATTTGAAAATTGATTTACAAAACACTGTTGTCGCTTTAAAAAGGGTGAATCCAATAGTGGAAGAATATTTGTCTCATTATTTTCATTTTGCAAACGAAAATCAACTGTTTTATTGCTCTAATTTTAAGGGAACTAATACTTTTAAGGAGAATTCGCTCTTACTAATAAATGATTGTATCATTCCACCATTTTGTATTTATAATGCAATTCAAAAAGAAGAAAATTCTGCTGGTTTTTTAAAAGGAGATTATTTAAATATTTCAAAATATTTAGATTATGACCTTTTTAAGAAACAGTTCGATTATGGATTGTTTGCTAAAATCCTAAATAAAAAAAAGGGTAAACATAACCCAAAAGAGTTATTGTTTGTTTTCTTTCCAAGAAATATAACCGAAAAAGAGATTTCATTTTTGAAGAATTTTCATAAAAGTGCACTAATTGAAGCGCTAGGGTATATTCTTTACTTTTCTTTTGCAGGTAAAATTAAAGGTTTTTTCGAGTGTAAATATTACCTTGCCGTCAAAAAAAGAAGCCTTATTGTTTTTATAAAAACAAGTGTCAAAAATATAATCAAACCTAAAAAGAATTAAAAAATGCACATTGGTTTCATAACATCACATTTTCCTTTTCATGATACTAAAAGCGTTGGGGGTATTGGTACCAGTATCAAAAATTTAAGTGACGAGTTAGTTGCTTTAGGTCACAGCGTTAGTGTTTTTGTTTACGGACAGGAGAAAGATGACAAATTTATTGAAGGAGGCATCACTTTAGTTACCATTAAGAACATAAAGATAAAAGGATTATCCTGGTTTTTGACAAGAAAAAAAATTCAAAGTACGATTCTTAAAGCGCATGAAATTTCTAAAATTGATATTGTTGAAACCCCTGATTGGGAAGGGATTTCTTCTTTTATCAATTTGTATTGTCCTGTTGTAATTCGATTGAATGGTTCCGATACTTATTTTTGTCATTTGGATAATCGTCCCGTAAAATGGATCAATAAATTTCATGAGAAAAGAGCATTAGCAAAAGCAGATGGGCATATCTCAGTTAGTCAGTATACTGCGGATGTAACGAATCAGCTTTTCCATATTAATAAAAAGTTTACTATAATTCCTAACGGTATTAACACTAATTCATTTAATACTAATGACACTTGTAATGATTCTAAAACCATTTTGTATTTTGGAGGGATTATCAGAAAAAAAGGAGTGTTAGAAATTCCTCATTATTTTAATCGAGTAATTGAAAAAATACCTGATGCTCAATTGATTTTGATAGGACAAGATATGTATGATAAATTAACCGGAAACGTATCTACTTTTCAAATGATGCAACAACTATTTTCTGACGAGGCTGGATTAAATGTGAAGTTCTTAGGAAGTGTGCCTTATCAGGAGATTAAAAAGTATATAGAAAAAGCTACCCTTTGTATTTTTCCTTCTTATGCCGAAGCACTGCCGGTGTCTTGGATAGAGGCAATGGCTATGGCTAAACCAGTTGTTGCTTCAAATATAGGCTGGTCTAAAGAAGTTATTGATGATGGGATTGATGGTTTTTTGGTAAATCCTGGCCAGCATACGGAATATGCTAATAAAATCATTCAATTTCTTCAAAATAAAGGCTTGCAAAAAGAATTAGGAATAGCAGCCAGAAAAAAGATAGAGCGAAAATTTAGTATGTCAATAGTTGCTCAACAGAGTTTATTATTTTATAAATCTTTAATAAACTAGTTTTGATAATCGTATATCATCAAAATGCAAAAATTATAGACGTTGTGTCTATCAATAATCAAAAAATTAAATTTGATTATAAATTGACTATTGCAGCAGGTTTGCATGTTTTAGCCCAGCAATTTCCTGATAAAAAAATACTCTGGTGTAGTTCAAATGTCAAAGAGCAACTGAATATAGAGGAAATACAAACCTTATTTCATCACAATAAAATGATGCTTTCTTACACGCCCAATAGTACTAATTATTTAGGGAGTAAAATTGGATATGTTGAGGAATCACCATTTATAAAAATCAATAAAAAAGTGTCTTATCCTACCTGGCAAATGAGTAGTTTGGTGGGTGTTGTTCATGCTTCGGTATTAATTGCTATAAAAGATAAGATAAAATTAGATTCCGATTTTGAGTATTACCTAAATTCGGTTGCCAAAGTTTGTATGCCTCTGGGATTACTATGTTATTCGGAGCCCAAACTTTTAATGAAAATGAGTGTTTTTGACGAACAAAGTGCCTCTGGTTACACTCTTTTTAAATTTGTAAAACAGCATTATAGGGGCAGATGGATTTTAATATTGTTATTAAATCTATTGATTTACGAAGGTAAGTTTCCACTTTTAGCTTGTCTCTATTCTGGATTTTTTAAAAACAGAAATGGAAAAAGAAATTATTTGGATGTCATTGCAGTCCAATCTTCATTAAAAGTGTTCGATGGAGAGACTATCGATGTTGTTATACCAACCATTGGCAGAAAAGAATATCTATATAATGTTTTATGTGATTTAAGAGAACAGACGCATTTGCCAAAAAATGTGATTATTATAGAGCAAAATCCTGTACCAGAAAGTAAATCTGAATTGGATTATTTGCATGATGAAAAGTGGCCTTTTGCAATAGATCATACTTTTACCCATCAGCCAGGAGCTTGTAATGCAAGGAATATTGCATTGAGTAAGGTAGAAAGTGAATGGGTTTTTTTAGCAGACGATGATGTTAGATTTAATAATGTATTTGTACATGAAACACTGAAACATATCAAAAATTATGGACTTAAAACAGTCTCAATAAATTGTTCTCATCAGAAAGAAATACAAACTTACACAAAGATTTTTCAGTGGGGGAGTTTTGGTTCAGGATGTAGTGTTGTCTTATCGAAAAGTTTAAAAAAATGTCAATTTAACTTGGGATTTGAATTTGGTTACGGTGAAGACAGCGATTTTGGAATGCAATTGCGTAACAATGGGGTAGATGTATTGTATTTGCCGAAGCCTACAATGTTGCATTTAAGAGCGCCAATCGGAGGGTTCAGAACTAAACCTAAACTAGCATGGGATGATGATGAAATAATGCCAAAACCTTCTCCTACTATAATTCTATTTAAATTGATGCATAATACCAAAGAGCAGTTGTCAGGCTATAAAACAATTTTATTTTTTAAGTATTATAAACATCAAAAACATAAAAATCCAATCCAATATTATAAGATGTTTCAAAAACAATGGAATCAAAGCCTATTTTGGGCAAATCAATTAATAAAGACATCATGAGGATTTCTTTGGTTATTTGCACCTATATGCGTCCTCACGCCTTGCTGCAATTATTGCAATCTGTTCAGTTGCAAACGGTATATCCTGATGAAATTTTAATAATTGACGGTTCGTCGAACAAAGAAACCGAGGCTGTTATTTTCGAAAATCAGTTTAGGAATCTTCATTATTTTTTAGTGCCTGAAAACGTTAGGGGTTTGACTAAACAAAGAAATTTTGGATTAGATAGAATATACCATACCAGTGCTATTGTTGCATTTTTGGATGATGACACGGAATTGATGCCAAATTATTTCGAAGAATTAATCAAAACGTTTGCGGATAATCAAGAAATCTCCGGTGTTGGAGGTGTTACGATTAATGAGAATTGTTGGAAATTGAAAGAACCCGATAAAAAATACGATCTTAATCGTTATTTTCAGTTTGAGGAATTTGTTTATAAAGAAGGGCAACGCAATGTAGTGCGTAATTATTTAGGATTGCATTCTAATGTAGGTCCGGCAAGAATGCCGGAGTATTCTCATGGTAAAACCTGTGGATTTCCCTTAAATGGAAAAACGTACGAAGTAGATTTACTAATAGGTATGTCATTTGCCTTTCGAAAAAGAGTATTTGATTCTATACGATTCTCCACTTATTTTGAAGGTTATGGTCTGTACGAAGATGCAGATTTTAGTATCCGGGCTTTACAGTTTGGCAAAAATGTCATCAATACAAAAGTGCAATTGAATCATTATCATCATCCTTCCGGAAGACCTAATAAATATCAATACGGGAAAATGGTGGTGCGAAATGGCTGGTATGTTTGGAGGACAAAAAATCCCAAGCCAGTATTTAAACATAAACTAAAATGGCATGCGATTACTTTGCTTTTGATTAGTATTCGATTCAGTAATACTTTAACCGGCAGTACCAAAAAAGAAGCCTTTACGGAAGCAGTGGGAAGGACTGTTGGTTGGTGGAGTTTGTGGTTTAGTAGACCAAAGTAATTTTTAGTTACACAATAGTTTTAAAAATATTAAGCAAAACTATAGCGTAAATTAATTTGTAGTAATGAAAGTGAATAACTAATAAATTTAAATGAAAACAATATTTATAGCCCATAATTATAGTGAGGTCTCTTTTTCGGCTATGAGTTATCATTTGGCAAACTATCTAGCTAAATTAGGACATCAGGTTGTTTTTATTTCCCATCATCCCTACTTATCAGAAAAAAAGATTGTCTTAAAAGGTGCAGGAAAAATTGTTGTTTTTTCTTGGCCTACAATAAAAAGACCTACTTCTTTACAAGATTTTTTTTGGTATTGTAAAATACATTTCAAATATAAACCGGATGTAATAATTGGACATTTTGTTGGAAGCAATATTACTATTTTCGGCTCAAAACTGTTGTCTTTTGGGACAGTAAAAACTTTTGATTATTATCATACCTTAACGGATCAACTTTTAACAGATTTGAAAAAGGTTACATGGACGCAAAAATTACTATTTTTCAGAAAAAAAGTCTTTTATAACTTGTTTTGTGATGTAATTGTATGTCCGTCTGATTTGGCCAAAAAAGATTTGGGTATATTTCATGGTATCGACAAAGGATCTGTAGTCTTGAATCCCATGGTGGATCGATTTAAAAATAAAAAAGCCCTCCCAAAAAATATCATTATTCTATCGTATTTGGGCAGATTGGATCCTTCAAAAGGAGTGATTGATTTAATTAAAGCTTATAAAGAATATAAGGAGAGGGTTGCGAATTCAAAAATTATTTTGAGAATTGCAGGAACTGGAAGCCAAGAAGTGAAAATTAAGGAATTGATTAAAAATATTTCAGGTATTTCGTACTTGGGTGGATTGGTGTATGGTGCTATTGATGATTATTTGAACGAGAGTCATTTTACCGTAATTCCATCAAAGTATGATGCTTTTAATGTTGTTGGAATTGAATCATTGATGAACCAAACTCCTCTGTTAATTTCTAAAACTACAGGTTTAGCGGATTATTTAACAGATGGAAAAGAATGTTTTAAATTTGATTCAAATATTGCATCAATGGTTTTATTATTTGAAAGAATCGAAAGCAATATTGATGTTCAAGAGCAAATGAGCAGAAATGCAAGAGCTACTTTTTTAGATAAATTTAGCATGGAAATCTATTGTAATATTTTTTCTAAACTTATTTTATGAAGTTTGTTATTATTACTCATGTTCCTCACATAAAAGAAGAGAAGAAATACTATGCTTATGCGCCCTATGTTCGTGAAATGAATATATGGGGTAAACATGTTGATGAACTTCTAATTGTAGCTCCCTTTTTTTCAGGTAAAGCAGGAATAATTGATAGTTATTACGAACATAAAAAAATACAATTTATTCCCGTTCCAAGTTTTGATTTATTATCATTAAAAGCTGTTTTACTTACTCTATTTAAACTTCCCTATTTACTTTGGATTATTTTTAAAGCGATGAAAAATGCGGATCACATTCATTTGCGTTGTCCCGGAAACATCGGGTTGTTGGGTTGTTTAGTTCAAATTTTATTTCCCAATACTCCCAAAACTGCCAAGTACGCCGGGAATTGGGATCCAAAATCAAAACAACCTTGGACATATCAATTGCAAAAATGGATATTAAGCAACCCCTTTTTGACCCGTAACATGCAGGTTTTGGTCTATGGGGAATGGGAGGGAAGTTCACAAAATATCAAACCTTTTTTTACTGCTACGTATTCGGAAAACGAAAAAATGGCACTAACACCAAAAGTATTACAGGGCGTAGTTGATTTTGTTTTTGTGGGTACTTTGGTCAAAGGGAAACAACCGCTGTTTGTCATTCAGTTGATTGAAAGATTGCATCAAAAGGGTTATTTGGTTCGTTTGCGCATGTATGGCGAGGGCGTTCAGCGGAAAATACAGGAGGATTATATTGCAGCCCATCAGCTCGAGTCCATTATTACTTTAGAAGGAAATCAATCCAAAACAATCGTACAAAAAGCCTATCAGGACAGTCATTTTGTAGTGTTGCCTTCTGAAAGTGAAGGATGGCCTAAAGTGATTGCCGAGGGGATGTTTTGGGGTTGCGTTCCTATTGCCACTTCTGTTTCGTGTGTGCCTTTTATGCTGGATTATGGGAAAAGAGGGCTTTTGCTGAAAATGGAGATAGAGCATGATAGTCGTTTGATAGAGGCTGTTTTGCAGGATCAAACGGATTTTAATCGTAAACGAATTAAAGCTTCGGACTGGTCGAGGAGTTATACGCTGGAGGTTTTTGAGCAGGCGATTGAGGGTTTAATTGTTGAGGAGGATTAACTGTTTAATTGTTTAAAATGGGTTAACTGTTTAATTGTTTAAGGTGGGTTAATTGTTTAAAGTTTGAGGAGATGCAGCGGAATTATTAAAGATGCAAAATGAAACAAAGTACTGACACAATAAGGATTGTTCAAATTATCGATTCACTTGATGCGGGCGGTGCAGAGCGTATGGCAGTCAGTTATGCTAATGCATTAGCCGAAACCATCGAGTTTTCCGGATTGGTGGTTACCCGTGCGGAAGGACCTTTGAAAGTTGAGGTAAGCAATTGCGTTTCGTATTTGTTTTTGAATAAAAAAAGTGTGGTTGATTTTGAAGCTGTTTACAGGCTGAGAAAGTTTGTGAAACAGCATCAGGTAGCTGTGGTTCATGCGCATAGCACCTCATTTTTTATAGCTTTTTTATTAAAATTAAGTTGTCCCACTTTGCACTTAGTCTGGCATGATCATTATGGGGATAGTGAATTTCTATTTAAAAGACCTTTGGGTGCTTTACGAATTACAACTCCGTTTTTTAGTGGTATTGTTGCTGTTAACCAAAAATTGAAAGTTTGGGCGGAGCAAAAATTAAATTTTAAGAATACCATTTACTTGCCTAATTTTCCATCAGAAGAAAATAACAGTACATCAGAGACCTTTTTGGAGGGGATTGCCGGAAAGCGGATTGTCTGTCTGGCTAATTTGAGATTGCAGAAAGATCATTTTTTATTATTGGACGTCGCTTGTAAATTGAAATTATCCCATCCTGAGTGGACCTTTCACTTGGTTGGAAAAGATTTTAATGATGATTATTCCCAGAAAATTAAGGATCTAATTGTAGCATTTGAGTTAAAAAAAAATGTGTTTCTTTACGGCAGCAAAAATGATATAGCCCATATATTGAAGCAATCGACCATAGGGATTCTCACGTCACAATCAGAGGGATTACCCGTGACACTTTTGGAGTACGGATGGTATCAAAAACCGGTAGTGGTTACTGGAGTCGGAGAAATACCCTCTTTAGTTTTACACGGCAAAAACGGTTTTATTATTGCGCCACAACAAGAGTCTTTATTTTATGAGGCTCTGGAGGAATTAATCGAAAGTGAATTGCTGCAATTGAAGTTTGGTCAAGCCCTTTACCGTACGGTAAGGGATCATAATTCAGAAACAGCCGTTATCGCACAGTATTTAAATTGGTTGCAAAATAGTTACAAATGAAAAAAGAAGATCAACCTTATCTCTATTTAGTTCTATTCCACGTAGTAATTGGTGCATTGGGCTTTTTGTTGCCTTTTACAGCAAAGATTTATGGGTATTCGATTTTTATTTACGGAGTTTATTACATAATAAAAAAACAAAATAGAAATAACGAAGCGTTGATTGCCGCGGCTTATGTTGTAGGAAGTGAAGTTTTTTTGAGGATGACCGGTGGTAATCCACTTTATGAGATTTCTAAGTATGGGGTGATGGTCTTTATTTTGATTGGGATGTATTACAGTGGTTTTTCTAAAGGTGCAGTGCCCTATTGGATTTTTCTATTGTTGTTGGTCCCAAGTGTTATTATTTCGACTTTCACATTGAATTTTGACACTAATATCCGGAAGGCTATTGCGTTTAATATTTCTGGTCCCGTTTGTTTGGGGCTTGCTTCCTTGTATACGTTCCGGCGTAAAATTGCTTTAGCAGAAATCAACAATGTCTTGTTAAGTATGGGATTGCCTATTATCACTTGTATGGTGTACCTCACTTTTTACACTCCCAATGTTCAGGATGTTGTAACCGGAACACAATCTAATTTTCAAACTTCCGGGGGGTATGGACCCAATCAGGTGGCCACGATTCTAGGTTTGGGAATGTTTATTTTTTTTTCCAGAGTAATATTGGATTCTAAAACAAAATTTCAAGTGATACTTAATTTGATTATTGCCTTAAATATTACCTACCGTGGGATGTTGACATTTTCCAGAGGTGGAATGATAACGGGTTTCTTAATGATCGTTCTGTTGCTGGTATTTTTGTATTTTAAATCTAATTTTGGCGGAAGAGTTAAGTTAAATTATATTATTGTTTTATTAATGGGAGCCATGATCGCAACATGGTCTTACACCTCATTTCAAACAGGCGGTCTTATTGACAAACGGTATGCAAATCAAGATGCTGCCGGAAGGGTTAAAAAAAGTCAATTTACTGGTAGAGAAGAAGTTGCCCAAAACGAGATAAATACATTTTTAAAGAACCCTATTTTTGGGGTAGGAGTTGGAAAAGGGGCTGAAGTTCGTGAGGAGGAAACTGGAATTAAAGTGTTATCGCATGATGAAATTACGCGGATGTTAGCGGAACATGGCTCCTTGGGTATAATAGCATTGTTGCTTTTGTTTTTTACGCCGCTGGTTTTGTATTTAGAGAATAAGTTCAATATGTTTTTGTTGTGTTTTGTTGCTTTTTGGTTTTTGACGATTAATCACGCTGCCATGCGTACCGCCGCACCTGCTTTTGTGTATTCTTTATCTCTGTTGAATGTGCAGTTGGGATTTCCCAAGAAAAAGAGTATTGTAGAAGGAGAGTAGAGAATATAGATGAAAGTGAATATTGAATTAAGAAATACTTGCTAAATGTTTTCATTTTATCCTAGTCCTAAATGGAGCCTATAATTAGTGTGATTGCGGAATGTTTTCGTTTTACCCCAGCCCTAAGGGAGCCGAGAATTAAGGACGTTCTTCAATTAGGATATCGTTGTGTTTCTTTTTTCCTCCCATTAGGGTTGGGGAAGGAAAAAGAAAATAGGATTTGTTTTAATTTTCGTTTTACTCTAGCCCTAAAGGTCGTCGAAAATTCATAACTAACTTTTTAAATGATACATTATAGATTTTAAATTATTTTTTTGCATGAAAGATTAGATCGGTTAATGTTTGTAAACCTTATTTTTATGCATTTTGACGGATTTTTTGTAGCATTTCATTGTCAATTTTCTGCAATTAAAAAATTTATTAGGTTAAAAAGTAAGTTTTGTTAAAAAAATTAATATATCATAATTTTAATTTGATACAAAAGCACTAAATTGCGTTAAAACCCCAATACACAAATGTTTTCATTTGACAAAATGCATTTTGAAATATCAGAGCGAAAGATGATTCTTCGGCTTTTTGATGTTCTGTTCGTTTTGACGGCTTTGTACGTTACCGGAAACGTATTTGCTTTTGATTATTTTACGGTATCTGCCACAAATTATTATTGGGTTATCGTTTTGGCAATTTACATTAATGTATTTGGTACTATTTTCGAAATGTACAATCTTCAGGTGGCCAGCAATCAATATCAAGTGTTGAAAAGTACTCTCATTACGGTTTCGACCACCGTTTTAGTGTATTTGATGACACCCTTTTTTTCCCCGCAATTGCCTTCCAACCGACTCCAAATTTTATTGTTTTTTCTGGTCATTTTTCTGGCATTGTTCATCTGGAGAATGATGTATGTTGCTTTTTTAGCCTCCAACCGATTTTTTCAGAAAGCCATATTAATTTGTGATCAGGAACAGGTCCAAGAGCTCATTTTAGGCCTAGAAAATATTGATCCGCATTATAAAATAATTGGTTTTGTTAATACGGATGCCAATGAAGAGGAAATGGAAGAATATCATTATGTACAACACATCAAAAGAGATCATTTATTTTCTTTTGTTAAGGAAAATGGGATTTCTGAAATTGTTATTGCTTCCCAAAAAACGGAGGGGATCACTCCTGAGTTGTACCAGCAATTGCTGCATTTATTAGAGTCTGGAAATATTATTCGAGAATACACCCAGGTTTACGAAAGTAAAACGCAACGTATTCCAGTACAGTATATGTCTCGCGATTTTTATCGCTTTTTCCCCTTCAGTCGAAGCAATCAAAATAAATTATACCGATTGACCATGCGTATTTTTGAGATTGCCATTTCTTTGTCCGGTCTTATTATAGGTGCGTTTTTGTTTCCATTGATACTGGTGGGAAATGCTATCGGGAATAGGGGAGGTCTATTTTATTCGCAAGAGCGTGTGGGCAAAGACGGGGCTGTTTTTAAAATTTTGAAATTCCGCACGATGGTAAAAAATGCCGAATCTAATGGTGCTGTTTTTACCGCTACAAATGATTCCAGAGTGACAATGTTTGGAAAATTTTTACGTAAAACCAGAATGGATGAATTTCCTCAGTTTATTAATATTTTAAAAGGTGATATGGCTGTTATTGGGCCGCGTCCGGAACGTCCTGTTTTTGTAAAAGAAATTGCTGAAATAATGCCTTTTTATGAGACGAGACACATTATTAAACCGGGTCTTACCGGTTGGGCGCAAGTCAATTATTCGTACGGGGAAACCATTGATGATAGTTTAATCAAGCTGCAATATGACCTGTATTACATCAAGCACCGCAGTATTTATCTGGATTTGAATATTGCTTTTAAAACGATAACTACCGTATTGTTTTATAGGGGCCAGTAGCTATTATTATTATTATTATTAATATTTATTTTGGAGTTCAGTGTTGTTGGTTTTTTACTATGGATTTAAACGAATTAAATTCAAAATGGTGATTTATTTTAGGACTATTTGTACAGACTACAAAATAATTATTTCAGTCATGAAGTACACGAATTCATACATTAAAAAAAATTAGCGAATTAGCGGTTGAATACAGCTCGTTAAAAGGAATTCTACTAAAAGTATTAAAAACGTTTGCTTAGATGATGATAGGAATGCGTTTCTTATTTTGAATAGCCATTCGCACTAAAACAACTCCGCTGCAAACTACCAGTGGCAATACTAACACCAAATGTGCTTTGTTGATTATAAAAAAGAAATAAACTACTAATAATAGTATATTGAACAGCGCCAAATTATAAATTCCCTTTTTGTTTTTTGTCCAATAAAAATAAAGTAATCCTAATAATGATGGGTTGAAAAGTAGAATATTGTAGTTGTATCCTAATTCTAGATGTAACGAATAAAACCCAACAATAGCAAAGAATATTCCAAGTATAGCCATGATGCAGAGGTAGAACAAATCGATGCTTTTCTTGTTTATAAAAACGATGAAACTTAGCAGTATAAAATACGTGAAGGGATTATTCCACCAAGACATAGGAACTTCATTTTTGAATTCGATTATGGTTTTGTTTTGCTTTGCCAACGGTTGGTTTTGAAAAGAAACTTTTTTCAGGCTTTTCTGCAATTCAAACGGGAGAAATATTTTGCTTCCTGATTGATCTACTTTTTTACCAAAAATAATACTGGTTCCTAATTTTTCATAAAAATGACCGTCAAAATACGGGTATAATATAGTTCTGTAGGTGATATCAGTATCGGTATTTTTTACAATAGCAACAGTGTCCAGTGTTTTATTGATGATGTCAACCACCATCGAAGTGCAGTTTTTGTCGATAAATTTATAGGTGTAATGACTTTCACCAGATGCCAAAGAAGTATTCAGGTTGTCAAATATTTTTTGTTTTAAATTGAGAGGAATATTCAGTTCCTGCTCATAAACGGATCTTTTTTCATACTGATATTGATTGATAAAATCAGGATAGGAATGTACTACAGCAAAATATTGCAAGTTTCCTTTTATGAATTTCATCACGAAATTTGGTGTGTTGAAGTCAAAAGCGCCATAATTATACACATCATCAATAGCGTTGGTTGTATCCAGTACTCGAATTGCCGTGTGTCCAAAAAGGGAATAGGATTCATTGCCTGTTCCACAAGTGATTACGCTGACGATGGTGTTTTTTGATAATTGAATGTTTTGTCCGAAACTTAAATGTACCGTTAGAAATAAGAATAAGAGTAATACTATTTTTTTGAAAGAAGATGTATGCATTTAAGGGAATGTTATGATACGGATTACGGATGGCACAGATTAAACTGATTTACGATTCCATTGATTTAATTTGTCTGACAAAGATACCTAAAGAAAACCCGTTGGGTGTAATTATTTAAAATTAAGAACTCCGAAAAGAATTTATAAATAAACACATAGATTCATAGAAAAAAAGAGTAAAATAGCCCAATTCTAATGTAACAAAGCTGTGTTTTACTGTAGTAGGGTGAAACGTCTTAATAGAAATACATAAAAACTATTTTTTTATCCGTTAAAAAAGAAGATTGAATTATACCCAACGAGTTTACAGAAAGTAAAAATCCGCATAAAATTTTTTGTTACACCAGAAACTGTTGTAATTGAAACGGTTGATTGCAACTTGGTAACAACTTCGAAAAAACTGTTATAAATTCAATTTTGTATTTTAATTTAAGTGTTCTTCTAAATTAATTTCTAAACAGTCCCAAATCTACTTTTACCGAAAAAATATTCGAATATAAGGTAGCACTTTGATTGCCTAAATCAGTCAGCGCATAATCAATCTGGATGCCTTTGTATTTAAATCCCAAACCGATATTGGGTTGGAAACCTACTTTTTCTGTACTGTCCAATTGTTGTACATTCTGAAAATTCCCCACTCCGGCACGAACAAAAACTAAATCAGTATATCCAAATTCCAATCCCAAAGCCGGGTCGATACTCACAAAATCAGTTGCAATTACGTCATTGGTTCTGGCAAAGCGCATGTTCACATTGGCTGCAGCCTGAATGCTGTAATCATACCGGATAATAAATTTTTTGGCAATTCCCAGTTGTGCTTTTGGAGCCGTAATCTCGGTACTTTCCGGTAATTCCTGATTTTCTCCGGGTATCGCATTTGCAATTTTCTGATACTCGTCCTCGTCAATATTCCAAACATTATAGGTAGTAGTAATATCGCGAAGCATCAGTCCAAATTGCCAGTCATTTTTTTCGAATTGTAATCCAACGTCAAAACCAAATCCCCAAGAACTGGCAAATTTCCCAATAATGCGTCGGATGATTTTCGCATTCACGCCATATTGAAATCCGGGAACTGGTAATTTTCGCGCATAAGAAAAAGTGAAGCCATAATCAGAAGTTGAAAACAAACTGATTCGGTTGTAGTCAATATTGCCTTGGCTGTCGATTAGTTCTGTAGTATTCAAAATGTCATCTACCCCAAAACGGATTAATGAAATTCCCCAAGCGCTGCGATCATCTATAGGACTGGCATAGGCCAAGTAATCGTATTGGGCAATATTCGCAAAATAATTTGCGTGCATTAATGATACCTGATGGTCTTGCAGACGGATGAGACCGGCAGGATTCCAATATCCTGAATTGACATCATTGGTCGAAGCCACGACAGTATTTGACATACCTAATGCTGCAGCATCCACGCCGATATTCATGAACTCATTCGAGTATTTCCTACCAACCTGACTGTGCATCAGGGTACTTATCAGAAGGATTGCTGCTAAAAAGTTTTTTTTCAAGGGTGTCATTTTTACAAACGAAATGTCTGTTTAATTTTTATCAAAAATATAATTTTTTACTGAGGTTATTTCATTTTGCTGTTTAATTTACTGTGTCGGCCTCACGGTTTAGTTTTAAAGTAGTGTTGCTACAGATTAAAATAGTACTAGGATGACATAGATGAAGCTGATTTCTGCTGATTTTTTTTAAATAGAATTTTTTCCTGTGGTTGCCTATTCAACATGATAAATTTGAGAATAGAGTAATTACCATCAAAACAACTGATGTTGTCTTTTGCTGTTAAAAAATCTCTACTGAAAAACGTACTTATCATTGACTTATTATGCTAAATTTGCGACTTTGATTCCTTAAACTTTATTATCATGACTATTAAAAAGCATATCCCGAATTTAATTACGCTTCTGAATCTTTTTTGCGGTTGTATCGCATTGGTATTCGCTTTCAACCAAGATTTTGAAATGGCTTTTTATTTTGTTTGTCTGGGGATATTTTTGGATTTTTTTGATGGTTTTTTTGCGCGATTGTTCAACGTTTCCAGTCCGTTGGGATTGCAATTGGATTCTTTGGCTGATATGGTTACCAGCGGTGTGGTTCCGGGTTTGGTAATGTTTCAAATGATGATTAGTCATTCGTCTACCGCAGCGGCTGGTCATTTGCAGTTTTTTCCGTTTTTAGGTTTTATCATTGCATTGGGATCTTGCTACCGTTTGGCTAATTTTAATATTGATACCCGTCAAACGGATTCTTTCATTGGTTTGCCAACACCTGCTAATGCGCTATTTATTTTAAGTCTTCCTTTGGTTTTACGATATACGGATTCTATATTCATTGTTGAGCTATTGACCAATCCATGGTTTTTATTGGTGATAACACTAGTAAGCGCTTACATGCTGAATGCAGAAATTCCGTTATTTTCTTTGAAAGTCAAGAAGTTCAGTTTCAAAGAAAATTCACTTCAAATCGTTTTTTTAACTAGTTCTCTTTTATTGCTAGTTTTCTTTCGCTATTTGGGAATTCCATTGCTGATACTATTTTATGTATTGTTGTCCGTTGTGAATAATAAAGTGCTTAAAAAGTAGTTTTTGAATGAGAAAACAAACCGTTCGAAGAAAAACTAATGTAGTTCGTAAACCAAAAAAGAAAGCAGCTGTTTTCTCGAGAAAGTTGCTACGCTATGCTATTATTACTTTTTTTGTGTTATTGCTCGCCGGAATTGGTTTTCATTATCGAAATGGTTTAGCCTATTATTTTGGTTTTAAGTCGGATAAAATTATCAGGGCTGAGAGAGAAGCCCAACGCATTTCAGATATTCGAAATTTTCAGGTTTTAGAAAAACATGAAGGGAAAAGTATTGGTATTGATGTTTCGGAATATCAAGGCAAAATCCGATGGTCTTACGTTGATACTTTAGAAAAAAAATATCCATTGCATTATGTTTTCATCCGAGCCACGGTTGGGAAAGACAGAAAAGACCGTCAGTTTAATAGGAATTGGCTTGGCGCCAAAGAAAATAAAATGATTCGCGGCGCCTATCATTACTATCGTCCAAATGAAAATTCGCTGGAGCAAGCTGCGCTTTTTATAAAAACGGTTACCCTTCACAAAGGAGATTTACCTCCTGTTTTGGACATTGAAAAATTGCCTAAAAATCAGTCGATTGTCAATCTTAAATTAGGCTTGAAGCGCTGGTTGCATGCAGTAGAATCCCATTATGGTGTTAAGCCAATTATATATACTGGTGAGCGTTATTATGATGATTTTTTGAAAGAAGAGTTCAGCGATTATCTTTTTTGGATCGCTAATTATAATTTTTACCGAGAGGAAATTAATGATGAGTGGTTGTTTTGGCAATTTACAGAAAAAGCATCGGTTCCAGGAATTAAAGGGAATGTAGATGTCAATATTTATAATGGAGATTTGCAGCAATTGCAGTTTATTACGGTGGAGTAATTCTTTAGTGTTCAGTATTCAGTGCTCAGTATTCAGTTGCCAGAATAAAGTGAATGTTGATTTAGCAGTAAGGCTAGACTTCTAAATACTTACGCCGAATTTTTGAGGATCTAAAATTAGGTAATTGATTAGTTTACCAACTGATTTGCTTTCATTTAATAACTAATTATGAGTATTGTCATTGATATAATTACACTTCAGTGCAAATTCCAGCCATACTTGTGTTTCTGAGTTTTCTGCATCGGAATCAGTTAATTTGCTATAAAAATGTTTAGGATAATCTCTTTTTCTATATGCTTCTGCAATATTAGCGGGGACACTTCTAGAGGAACGTCTGATTTGGTCGGTTAAAGAATACATTTCTTCTTTTGGGAAAGATTTTGTTATATTAAAGATTTTCATGGCTAATGAAAATGATTTCTGGTACGCTAATAAGTTTTGGAATTTCATATTTACTGTTTTTAAAAATAAACGCTGAGTACTAACCACTTTTTTCAGCTGACCACTGACCACTGTATTTAAGACTGACCACTGACCACTTTTTTAAAAACTGACCACTTTTTCTAAAACTCCAATTTCTTCTTTCTCAATTCAAAATTTTGTCCAAGATAGACGCGACGCACCATTTCATCTTCGACTAATTCTTCCGGAATACCTGCTTTCAGGATTCCTCCTTCAAACATCAGGTAGGTTTTATCCGTAATAGCCAGCGTTTCTTGTACGTTGTGATCCGTAATCAGAATACCGATATTTTTATTTTTTAGCTGTGCTACAATTCTCTGAATGTCTTCTACGGCAACAGGGTCAACACCTGCGAAAGGTTCATCTAATAAGATGAATTTTGGGTCGGTGGCCAAACAACGTGCGATTTCAGTGCGACGACGTTCTCCACCAGAAAGTAAATCGCCTCTGTTAGTACGAATGTGTTCTAAGCTAAACTCGTCAATTAAGCTTTCCATTTTCGCTTCTTGTTCCCCTTTGGATAGTTTGGTCAATTGTAAAACGCTCAGTATATTGTCTTCAATGCTTAATTTTCTGAAAACTGATGCTTCTTGTGCCAAATATCCAATTCCCTGTTGTGCTCTTTTGTACATCGGGTAATCAGTGATGTTCAAATCGTCCAAAAATATATTGCCTGAATTGGGTTTCACCAATCCCACAATCATATAAAAAGAAGTTGTTTTTCCTGCACCATTTGGACCTAAAAGCCCTACGATTTCACCTTGATTCACTTCTACCGAAATGCCTTTGACAACACTGCGTCCTTTATAGGTTTTGATTAGATTTTCGGCTCTTAATTTCATATTCTTTGGTTTAATCGTTTAAACGCGTTTATTGTTTGTTCGTTCATTCTTGTCAAATAAACGAATAAACAATTAAACGATTAAACTTCTTAACAAATTATTTAGTCGCGGCTTCTTCCAACGCTTCCCAGAATTCATAAGCTCTGCGTAAATGAGGTACAACAATAGTTCCGCCAACAAGTGTTGCGATTCCCATAGCTTCCATCATTTCCTCTTTAGTAACGCCTTCTTTATGGCTGGTTTCTAAATGGTATTTTACACAATCATCACAGCGTAAAACTGCTGAAGCGACTAATCCCAGTAATTCTTTGGTTTTTACGTCCAAAGCTCCAGCTGCGTATGCATTGGTGTCTAAATTAAAAATACGTTTTACAATTTTATTATTGTCTGCCAATAATTTTTCGTTCATTTTCGAACGGTACTCGTTGAATTCTTCTATTATATCAGCCATTTACTTTTTTTTGATTTTTTACTACTATTTTTGAAATTAAGATACTCGCTTCATAGATTAACAACATCGGAATGGTTACAATGATTTGACTCACTACATCCGGAGGTGTTACAATTGCTGCCACAATCAAGATGATAATTACGGCATATTTCCAGTATTTCCTTAAGAAATCAGGTGTTACTAATCCTAATTTAGTCAGGAAATAGATAATTATTGGTAATTCAAAAAACAATCCGCAAGCAATTACACTTGTTTTTACCAGTCCAATGTAGGAATCAATACTAAACTGATTTTTTACAACAGCACTGATTGTAAATGTAGCAAAAAAGTTAACAGACATCGGTACAATTACATAATAGCCAAACAATACGCCCAAAAAGAACAGTAATGATGACGAAAAAATAAAAAGTTTTGCATGTTTTTTCTCCGTTTCGTACAAAGCAGGACTGATGAATTTCCAAACTTCCCAGAGAATGAATGGGAATCCAAGAATGAATCCGGCGGTTATACAAGTCCAAATCAAAACATTAATCTGGCCTTCCATGTTCGTGTTTTGTATAATAAAAGGCATTTCAGTTACGCAAATGCTTTCGGCAAAACCCAACTGATTGGATAAATCACAAAAGAAACGATACGTGATGAAATTAGCATTTGTCGGGCCAAAAATAATCACGTCAAAAATATAATCACTTACAAAAAAAGTGATGGTGGCCAAGATTAATATTGCCATCGTGCTTCTAACCAGTAACCATCTTAATTCTTCAAGATGATCTAAAAACGACATTTCGTTTAAGTTTTTTTTCGCCATTATACTATTCCTTCTTTTAAAATATCGTGCAAATGCAATACGCCTCTGTATTCTGTACCATCAATCACTACTAATTGAGTGATGGAAAAATCTTCCATTATATTTAGTGCTTCCACCACCATAGCGTCAGAAGTCGTCATTTTTGCGTGTTTTGTCATGATGTCCTTTGCGGTCAAATCGGCAAAAGTGTCTCTGTCACTCAACATTCTTCGAATGTCACCATCAGTGATAATTCCAATTACTTGCTCATTTTCAACTACTGCAGTTACACCAAGACGTTTTTCGGAAATTTCAAAAATAACTTGCTTGATGGATGCATCTGGAGCAACCATAGGTTTTAAGCTGTGTTCCAACATGTCTTTGACACGCAACAGTAATTTTTTCCCCAATGCGCCTCCTGGATGGTAAACTGCAAAATCTTCGGGTTTGAAATTGCGCATTTCCATTAGGCAAACGGCAAGGGCATCGCCCATCACCAGTTGTGCTGTGGTGCTATTTGTTGGAGCCAAATTATTAGGACAAGATTCAGCATCGACTGCAGTGTTGAGAACAAAATCAGAGCCTTTTGCCAAAAAAGAATTCATGTTACCAGTAATGGCAATCAGGGTATTTCCAAATCTTTTTAAGAGTGGCACCAAGACTTTTATTTCGGGACTATTGCCACTTTTTGAAATGCAAACAATCACATCCTCGTTTTGAATCATGCCCAAATCACCGTGAATGGCTTCAGAGGCATGTAAAAAAAGTGAAGGCGTTCCTGTGGAATTAAAAGAAGCTACCATTTTTTGAGCAATAATTGCACTTTTTCCAATTCCGGTTACGACTAATCTTCCCTTCGAATTATAAATTTTTTGTGTCGCGTTAATAAAGTTTTCATCCAGAAAATCAATCAGTTTAGCTATTGATTGACTCTCCGATAAGATTGTTTTTTTGGCACTGGCCAATATATTTTCTTTAGTGATCAAAACAGAATGATTAAAATTTGTGTGTGTAAAAGAAATTTGTACCTTTAGGTGTTGCAAATTTATACAAAATACCACATAATAAAGAATGAATCCAAACGAAATTGACATACACAAAGAATTAAAGAAATATTTTGGCTTTAGCCAATTCAAAGGGTTACAGGAACAAGTCATAAAATGTGTTCTAAATCAAGAAAATACATTTGTGATCATGCCCACAGGCGGAGGAAAATCACTTTGTTATCAGCTGCCCGCTCTAATTCAGGAAGGAACCGCTATCGTAGTTTCGCCCCTTATTGCTTTAATGAAAAATCAGGTGGATGCCATCAGAAGTTTGTCTTCTGAAAATGGTGTAGCTCATGTTTTAAATTCCTCACTGACTAAAACTGAAATTGCCCAAGTAAAAAAAGACATCACTTCCGGACTCACCAAGTTGCTTTATGTAGCGCCTGAGTCTTTGACCAAAGAGGAGTATGTAAATTTCCTAAAAAACGTTACTATATCTTTTGTGGCTATTGATGAAGCCCATTGTATTTCAGAATGGGGACATGATTTTAGACCTGAATACAGAAACTTAAAACACATCATCAAGCAATTGGGCGATGTACCTATTATTGGTTTGACTGCTACGGCGACACCAAAAGTACAGGAAGATATTCTGAAGAACCTAGACATGACCGATGCTAAAACTTTTAAAGCATCATTCAACAGGCCCAATTTATATTATGAAGTACGTACTAAAACCAAGAATATCGAATCGGATATTATTCGGTTTATAAAACAACATAAAGGAAAATCAGGCATAATTTATTGCCTGAGCCGTAAAAAAGTCGAGGCTGTTGCCGAGGTTTTGCAAGTAAACGGTATAAGTGCCGTGCCGTATCATGCGGGATTGGATGCTAAAACCCGTGCCAGACATCAGGACATGTTCCTAATGGAAGATGTTGATGTAGTGGTGGCAACTATCGCCTTCGGGATGGGAATTGACAAGCCGGATGTGCGTTTTGTAATTCATCATGATATTCCTAAATCACTGGAAAGTTACTATCAAGAAACGGGTCGTGCCGGTCGTGATGGCGGCGAAGGACACTGTTTGGCTTATTACTCTTATAAAGATGTCGAAAAATTAGAGAAATTCATGTCTGGGAAACCCGTTGCCGAGCAGGAAATTGGATTTGCTTTGTTGCAGGAAGTAGTGGCCTATGCCGAGACTTCGATGTCCAGAAGAAAATTTCTATTGCATTATTTCGGAGAAGAATTTGACGATGTTACTGGCGAAGGAGCTGATATGGATGACAACGTCAGAAATCCGAAAACAAAAATTGAGGCAAAAGATCAAGTAGTGCAATTGTTGCAAGTAGTACGAGATACCAAACATTTATACAAATCAAAAGAGGTTGTTTTTACGTTGATTGGTCGCGTGAATGCGGTTATCAAAGCACACAGAACAGATACGCAATCCTTTTTTGGATGGGGTTCAGCTCATGATGAAAAATACTGGATGGCTTTATTGCGACAAGTGCTGGTAGCGGGATACTTATCAAAAGATATTGAAACGTATGGCATCGTAAAAATTACCGATAAAGGATTAGATTTTATAAAGAAACCTGAATCTTTCATGATGTCAGAGGATCATGAATACAACGAAACTGTCGATGAAGCTATTGTAACTGCATCTAAATCCACAGGAGTTGCAGATGAATTGCTGATGGGAATGCTGCGAGATTTACGTAAAAAAGTAGCCAAAAAAGTGGGCGTTCCTCCATTTGTAGTTTTTCAAGATCCATCGCTGGAAGATATGGCTTTGAAATATCCTGTTTCTCAACAAGAATTAATCAATATTCATGGGGTTGGTGAAGGAAAAGCTAAAAAATACGGAAAGGAATTTTTAGAATTAATCAGCCGCTATGTTGCCGAAAATGACATCATTCGTCCGGATGATTTGGTGGTAAAATCTACCGGTGTCAACTCTGTGAATAAACTTTATATTATTCAAAATATTGACAGAAAATTATCGCTCGATGACATTGCTTCCGCCAAAGGGATTAACATGGATGCTCTAATTAAAGAAATGGAACAGATTGTTTATTCCGGAACCAAACTGAATATCAAATATTGGATTGATGATATGCTTGACGATGATCAGCAAGAAGAAATCCACGATTATTTTATGGAATCTGAATCCGATAATATAGAAAATGCACTCAAGGAATTTGAAGGGGATTATGATATTGATGAATTGCGTTTGATGCGTATCAAATTTATCAGCGAAGTGGCGAATTAAAGGTTTCAGTTTTCATTCGCAGTTTTCAGGTTTCGTACTGTCAACTGGGAATGAAAACTGTGAACTCTATTCAAACAATTCTCCTCGATGCGGTTTCAAAACATCTCTAACCTGAATCATGTTTTCATCCGTTACTACCATAAAAGCAATGGCTTGCATCTCGTTTTGAATCTCAAATCCAGTGATATTCAGTGGTAATTTTTCAATAGCGATGTATTCTTTTAAATGAATTTCGTGGTGTTCCGCTGTTTTTGCGGAAGCCGGACCACGGAAATCCCAAATCAATTTTATTTTTCTAGACATTTTTTTTCTAAGATTAATTGGATAACGGTTTAATTGTTTTACCTGTTTTAGAGTACAAATTTACAAAGTCTAATTCGAAAATTGGTCAATGTAAAAAATTGAAAATGGATTTTGTTTTCATTTAGAAGAAGTCACTTCAAAATACTACTTTTGTACCTAAATTGTTGGACAGTTTATTAAAGTCTAATAATCTTAAAATCGAATAATCTAACAAAATGCCTCAAGAACTCTTATTACAAGTCTCTCCAGAAATTGCAGCAAACGATTTGTTGTTGAAAAATCATTTATCAAAACAAATTAAGGTTTCTGTAAATGAAATTCAGCATGTTTCTATTTTAAAAAGATCTATAGATGCCCGTCAAAAAGCTATAAAAATTAATCTTAAGGTTGTAATTTATTTAAAAGGAGAACCTTTTCAAGACCAAAAAATACAACTTCCGGATTATGGTAATGTGGCTGGAGCTCAAGAAGTGATTGTTGTTGGTGCCGGACCTGCCGGACTTTTTGCTGCCTTGCAATTGATAGAATTGGGTTTGAAGCCCATAGTTATAGAGCGTGGAAAAGATGTTCGAGGCAGACGTCGAGATTTGAAAGCCATAAATGTGGATCATCTTGTAAATGAAGATTCTAATTATTGTTTTGGCGAAGGCGGAGCAGGAACCTATTCTGATGGGAAATTGTATACCCGTTCTAAAAAAAGAGGCGATGTAACACGAATTTTGGAATTGTTTGTCGCTTTTGGAGCCTCCGAGGATATCCTGATTGAAGCACATCCACATATTGGAACAAATAAATTGCCTCAAATTATTCAAGACATTCGCGAAAAAATTATCGAATGTGGTGGACAGGTTTTGTTTGAAACCCGACTAACGGATATTTTAATAAAAAATAATGAAGTGCAAGGTATTGTCACGCAAAAAGGCGACACGATTCTTGCTAATAAACTCATTTTGGCCACTGGACATTCGGCGCGTGATATTTTTGAATTATTGGACCTAAAAAAGATTTTTATCGAGGCGAAACCTTTTGCTTTGGGTGTAAGGGCGGAGCATCCACAATCTTTAATAGATAGTATTCAGTACAGTTGTGATTATCGTGGGGAATTTTTACCTCCAGCTCCGTATTCAATTGTGAAACAAGTAGGAGGAAGAGGAATGTATTCGTTTTGTATGTGTCCCGGAGGTGTGATTGCGCCTTGTGCCACTAGTCCCGGAGAAGTGGTAACGAATGGTTGGTCACCATCCAAAAGAGATCAGGCCACCGCTAATTCCGGAATTGTAATTGAATTGCAACTGGAAGATTTTAAACCTTTTGCGAAATTTGGTGCTTTGGCCGGAATGGAATTCCAAAAAAGTATCGAGCAACGCTCGTGGCACTTGGCAGGCGAAACCCAAAAAGTTCCTGCGCAACGCATGATTGATTTTACACAGAACCGAGTCTCCTCAGATATTCCTAAAACGTCCTATGTTCCCGGAACGACTTCAGTAGAAATGGGACAGGTTTTTCCCGAATTTTTAACGCAAATATTGCGAGAAGGATTTACTGAATTTGGAAAGTCTATGCGTGGTTATTTGACAAACGAAGCCATACTTCATGCTCCGGAATCCAGAACGTCATCGCCAGTGCGAATCCCGAGAGATCCGTTGACATACGAACACGTTCAAATAAAAGGCTTATATCCTTGCGGCGAAGGTGCGGGCTATGCCGGCGGAATTATATCTGCCGCTATTGATGGCGAAAAATGTGCTTTGATGATTGGTGCGATTTTGAAGAAATAGAAATCAAAAAGAATAATCAATTGTGTGCCTTTAAAAAATTTAATAAAAAATTGAAATTATTTAAAGAATGTTTTACTACGTTTTGTAAAATTTAACATTCTATTAAAAATGTCATTTTTATGCTATCCAAATATTTAATTTTAAGAATTCTTATTTATAAATGGTATAATTAAGCTTTTTTTTGTGAAGAAAAGAATAGTATTATTATTGCGCTTCCTAATATTGTATCGTTAATGATTTTTTTTCTACTATATTTGCAAGTAAACGATAAAAATAAAAAAATGTTTGAAAAATTTAAAAAATCTGAAATATTGATTTTGGTATTGGTTATCGCGTTGATTTTTACTTCTGAATATTTTTATATTGTATTAAAAGATCCACAGCGCGCTATTTTTATTGGATTATGGCCTCCAACAATCCTTGGTCTTTTGATATTTTTAAATTTAAAACTTAAAAAATAATATGGAAAATTTAGAATTAATTATCATGACAGGCGTGGTGATTTTATGCTTTGCGGCGTTCTTTATTTCTACTTTTAACGAATTTGAAAAAGTCGAAAAAAAAAATTTAACGAACGAGAATAGCAGGGGTATAATATCCAGATTCTTAGCATACTTGGAAAGTTTAGTATCGGATTAAAGGTATGTAGCAGCATTTTTGTTGCCTAATTCATCATTTAACCCTTCGATTGTCAGTCAATTTTAAGCATAAGTGTGTTATAAGGTATAGGATGCAAGTTCGTTTTAACAATAAAAATTGTTTAATTTGCAGCCTGTTTCACGCATATCTTAATGGTGAACTTATTTCCTCAGTATTTGAGAATCATAATTTTTACAAAAAGGTCTGATAAGGTAAAGCCTCATTTATTTTAACGAACAGGAATGCTCTTTTAGAAGTCATAGTTACTATAATGATTCTGATTTGTTTTCTTTCATTAGAATCTTTTTTGAAGGTAGAAATTATTTTTTTTAAATGAAGAATAACGACATCGTAATCGTGCCATTTCCCTAGCAAATCCGACAGCTTATCCTGATCAGGAACTAATTTTTTTTGATCAGGATTCATGATTTTCTCATTATACTGGTATTCTTTTAATTGTTTTCGAAAATCGTGGATTTGTTTCTTTTTGAAATCATTCTTCTGGATTAATCTTTTCATCTCCCTTCTCGCTTTATTTCTGTAGCGATGTACCTTTTTTTTACTTGTTTTCGTGAAAAAACGTATAATTTCACGATATTTCCCTTTCAACTTTTTTATAAAAAGCTTATTTGCTGTCGAGAAGAAGTTTTTTATTTCTTTGGTTTCTAGTTTTTTTAATCGATTGGGGTATTTTTTAAGCAAATGAAAATTGGGCTGTTTCTCAAGAAGGGTTTGTTCCAATTGAATTTCCCTAATTTTTCCGGCTTTTTTAAAAATAATTCTGAAAGGTTTATAGGCTTTTTGAAGCTTAAATTTCTTGGAACAAAAGGCAATTAATTCAAACAATGCCTTGAGTCTTTTGATTTCCAACCGCAGTTCATGAAAAGTTTCAACTGTATAACAGTCGGGAGCTTTCTCCAAGATTAGGTTTATGGCTTTTTTTCGTTTTTTAAAATATGTTTCCAATGCTTTCATTTAACAGCCCTATAGTTGATCATATTTCTATAAATGTATTGCAGTTCGTTTCTTATATGCTGGAAAAAACAATAATTCCGGATAATAAAGTAAATTTACTGAAAAACGTTTTATAATATATTTTAAATTGCTTTAAATCAGCTATTTATTTTTATATTTATCAAAAACAGAAAAAAGCAGGAAATCTCTTTTCGCTTGCTATTTTTTAAAATTTTCTGTTTTTAGGGATTTATTTTTTAGCATTCATTTCCATATAATCTAAAGTTAAATTAGACATTGCCTTCATTCCTAACACAAAACCGCTCTCGTCAATATAGAAATCAGGAGTATGGTGAGAGGCAGTTTCAGTTGGATTTTTGCCTTTAGGCATTCCGCCAAGGAAAAAGAAAAGACCAGGAATTTTGTCTTGATAGTACGAAAAGTCTTCCGCTCCAGTTGCTGCGGGTGTTAAGACTACATTGTTTTTTCCGGCCACAGCTTCCAGTGTTGGTACCATTTTTTCGGTCAGTATTGGGTCGTTGTACGTGATCAATGTTTGTTTTGTAATGCTTACTTCAGCAGTGGCTCCCGCACTTTCCGCGATACTGGTAGTTATTTGTTTCACGCGGTTGTGAATCATTTCCTGTACTTTTTTATCCAGTGTACGAATCGTACCGGCCATTTCGAGTTCTTCCGGAATAATATTGCTTCTTACACCAGCGGTCACTTTTCCAACACTTACCACAGCAGCTGATTCCGTTAGATTTACATTGCGACTCACAATAGTTTGCAAACCCAAAATTATTTGAGAAGCCGTAACAATAGGATCCACGGATTGCCATGGACTGGCTCCATGCGATTGTTTTCCTTTTATTTTTATTTTGAACCAGTCGGATGAAGCCATAGCTCCTTTTGGGCGGTAATTGATTTTACCAACTTCGGTTTGTGCGCTGATGTGCAAACCAAAAATCACGTCTACTTTTGGGTTTTCAAGGACGCCTTCCTTTACCATTAGTGCGGCTCCACCTTCTTCTCCTTCTGGCGCCCCTTCTTCTGCAGGTTGAAATATGAATTTGACAGTACCTTTTAATTCACTTTTGATAGATGCCAGAATTTCAGCAGTTCCCATCAGCATGGCTACGTGCGAATCGTGTCCGCAAGCATGCATGACACCCACTTCCTGACCGTTGTATTCGCCCATTGATTTTGAAGCAAAAGGAATATTTACTCTTTCCTTAACCGGTAAGGCATCCATGTCGGCCCGAAGAGCGACTACAGGACCAGGTTTTCCTCCTTTTAAAATTCCCACCACGCCTGTTTTTGCCACTCCGGTTTGAACTTCGATGCCCAAAGAACGTAAATGCGTAGCTATTTTTTCAGAAGTTTTAAATTCTCTATTTCCTAATTCCGGGTTTTGGTGAAAGTCTCTGCGCCAAGAAATAACTTTGGATTCTAAAGAAGCAGCTTTTTGAGCAACGGTAGCTTTTACTGCGGTATTTTGTGCTGAGACAAAAATAGAGTACGTAAATAAGCAAGTAAAAAAAATAATTTTTTTCATTAGTTGTGGTGTAAGTTTTGGGTCATGATCAGCGTCTATTTCAATTGAAATGTGGTCTGTTACGGTATTAAACAAGCTCAGGTGAAAACAAATATAGCAAAATTATTTTGCCTTGCAGCAATTTTAAATACCGGCGTAAAATATCTTTCGTTGAGTAGGATATAAAAAAAACCGCCTTGTTTGTGACAACAAGGCGGTAGCTTACTAATTTATTTTTGCTTTTTCAATCGGCTTTTAAAAAGCTTTTCGAATTTCTCCATTTTAGGTTGAATTACCATTTGACAATAGGGTTGATTTTTATTGTTGGCATAATAATTTTGATGGTAATCTTCTGCTTTGTAAAATTTGTTGAGTGGTTCTACAGTTGTTACTATTGGAATATCATAAATCTTAGCTTTTTTCATTGCATTGATTATCTTTTGCGCTGATTTTTTTTGTGCTTCATTTTTGTAAAAAATGGCTGAACGGTATTGAGTTCCGACGTCCGCTCCTTGACGGTTTAATGTGGTTGGATCATGCACCGTAAAAAAGACTTTAAAAATTTCATCCAGATTTGTTACATTTTTGTCGTAGGTGATTTTTACGACTTCGGCATAACCCGATTTTCCGGTCGACACATCTTCATAGGTAGGATTCGCATTTTTGCCCCCTGCATATCCTGAGATTGCCGATTGTACTCCAATAAGATTCTCATAAACAGCCTCAACACACCAGTAACAACCTCCAGCTAAAGTGATGGTTTCAAGATTGGATTGCTTCGGTGTTTGACTTTGCGCAAACAAACTGCTTGTTGCTAAAATAAACAGTAAAAATAGTTTTTTCATGTTATTTAGTATCAGGGATAAAGTCAAGTGCGATAGAATTCATACAGTATCTTTTTCCGGTTGGTTCTGGTCCGTCATCAAATAGATGCCCTAAATGACCATCACATCTTCCGCATAGTGCTTCAATTCTTTCCATTCCAAGAGAGTTATCGGTTTTATAAACCACACTGGTTTTATTGTCTTGTTCGAAGAAACTTGGCCAGCCACAATTGCTTGAAAATTTGGCACCGGAACGAAATAATTTGTTGCCACAGGCCGCACAATAATAGGTTCCTTTGTCATCTGTGTTCCAATATTTTCCTGTAAAAGGTCGTTCCGTATCCGCATTACGGGTGACTTCATACACATCTTCGGGTAAAACTTTTTTCCATTCGGCATCACTTACGTTAAGTTTTGTCGTATCTGTATTGGAGTAATACGGATTTCCGGGTTTGTTTATAGTGTTTTCCATTGCAATAGTTTTTTTGATAATTCCTTGTTTTTTTGTTTTTTGCGCACAGGCTGTAAACATGAATAATGGGATGAGAAATAATGCGCTTAGCACTTGATTTTTTGTTTTCATTTTAATTTTTTTTATCACAAATGTAATTGACTTTCAGATTTTAAAGTGTCAGCTACTTTGTAAGTGGATTTTCTTTTAATTGTATTCTAACTTATTTACATTTACGAAAAAATGACACTTTTAGTTTTAAAATTTCAAAGTATGATAAGCAGTAAATTAGGCTTGTATTTTAGTTGATATAAAATTAGAATATTGGCGTATTCAACACTCGTTAAACTTTTCATAATTTCAAAAACGTCACAGATACCCGTTCTTTTTTTGTATTTTTGACTTTATAATAAAACCACATGTTAGAAGAAAACGTAATATTAGTTAACGAAAAAGATGAGCAGATAGGATTGATGCCTAAGCTTGAGGCACATCAAAAAGCGGTCTTGCATCGTGCTTTTTCAGTTTTTGTTTTAAACAGTAAAAATGAAATTATGCTGCAGCAGCGTGCGCATCAAAAATACCATTCACCTTTGCTGTGGACCAATACCTGTTGTAGCCATCAACGTGAGGGAGAATCAAATATTCAGGCAGGAAGCCGACGATTGTTTGAAGAAATGGGTTTTATAACTGAACTCAAAGAACTTTTTCATTTTATTTACAAAGCACCTTTTGATAACGGTTTGACGGAGCATGAACTCGATCATGTGATGATTGGCTATTATAACGAAGCACCGTTGATCAATCCGGAGGAAGTGGAAAACTGGAAATGGATGAAAATTGAAGATGTGAAAACAGATATGGAACTTCAGCCTGCTTTGTATACGGTGTGGTTCAAAATAATTTTCGACGAGTTTTATCACTTTCTGGAAGAGCATAAAAGTCCTTCGTCGGCAAATGCTACAGTTAATAATCTTTAATTCATACTATTTTATGAAAGTTACCATTTCGAGAAAAGCCCATTTCAATGCGGCTCATAGATTACATAGGAAAGATTGGACTTTTGAACAAAATGATGCTGTTTTTGGGAAGTGCAATAATCCTAATTTCCACGGACATAACTATGATATGACAGTGAGTGTTACAGGTGAGATTGATCCTGAAACAGGATATGTGATGGATGTAAAATTTTTAAGTGATATTATTAAAGAGGAAGTTGAGAATCAGTTCGATCATAAAAACCTGAATCTGGATGTTCCTGAATTTGAACATTTGAATCCAACAGCCGAAAATATTGTGGTAGTCATTTGGAATAAAATCAGAAAAAGAATTAAAGCGGAATTTGAATTGGAAGTGGTGCTTTATGAAACGCCTCGTAATTTTGTAACCTACAAGGGAGAATGAAAGAACTGAAAGTAGGGGACACCATTCCTCGTTTTAACGCAAAAGATACCAATGGAAATGATTTTGACAGCGCAAATTCAGCAGGTCAAAAACCGCTTGTTATTTATTTTTATCCAAAAGATAATACTCCGGGTTGCACTGCCCAAGCCTGCAGTTTCAGGGATCAATATGAAGATTTTAAAGATTTGGGAGCTGAAGTGATTGGCATTAGCAGTGATAGCGTCGCTTCCCATCAAAAATTCAGCAAACAATTTAAGTTGCCTTTTATTCTTTTGTCGGATTCGGATAAAAAAATCAGGAAACTCTTTGGCGTCCCTGCCGGAATGTTTGGGTTATTACCGGGAAGAGTGACCTACGTAACCGACAAAAATGGAGTCATACAAATGATTTTTGACAGTGTATTGGCAACAAAGCATATTTCAAAAGCCCTTGAAACCATTAAAAAAATAGTATCATAGAGTAACAAAGTAGAATAAGCTATTTTTTTTATTTGTTCCTTGTTTTGTAATCTGTAGTGAGTTTGCTTTAATTATTGAAGTAAATGTGTCAATAGTTATATAAAAAAATATTGGTTTTGTACATTTGACTTTCAAAAAAAAACCCAGCCTGATATGAAATTTTATCCATTACAATTTAAACCCATTTTTAAAGAAAGAATCTGGGGTGGTGAAAAACTAAAAACAGTACTTAATAAGCCAATTACTACTAATAACACTGGCGAAAGTTGGGAATTGTCTACAGTTGAAGGTGACGTAAGTGTTGTGGTCAACGGAGAATGGAAAGGAAAATCATTGACGGCAATTATTAATGAGTTTCCCGATGAAATGGTAGGAACGGAAGTTCATGCCAGATTCGGAAAACAATTCCCATTGCTTTTTAAGTATTTGGATGCCAGCGAGGATTTGTCCATTCAAGTGCACCCTAACGATGCTTTGGCTAAAAAAAGACATAATTCTTTTGGTAAAACTGAAATGTGGTATGTCATGCAAGCGGATAATGACGCCAAAATTATTGTAGGGTTCAAGGAAGATTCGGATGCGGCGGAATATTTAGAAAATCTTAAAAACAAAACATTACTTTCTATTCTCAATACAGTAAAAGTACAAGTGGGGGATGTTTTCTTTTTAGAAACGGGGACGGTTCACGCTATAGGAGCTGGATTGGTGGTCGCCGAAATTCAACAAACTTCAGATATTACCTATCGTATCTATGATTTTGATAGGGTGGATATTCATGGAAATATAAGGGAATTGCATGTCGATTTAGCTATGGATGCAATCAATTATAATAAAGTACAAACCAAAAAAGAGTTTACGAAGAATGTAAATGAGTCAAACGAAATTGTTGACTGTCCTTATTTTACAACTAATTTTATTCCATTGGACGGAGAAATTGCGGTTTCTAAATCCGGGGAAAGCTTTACGGTTTACATGTGCGTGGAAGGATCTTTCGAAATAGAAAACAACAATTCAAAATTGCACTACATAAAAGGAGACACTGTTTTGATTCCAGCAGCTATGAAGGAATTTATTCTCAATGGAAAAGCTTCAATTTTAGAAATTTACATTTCATAGTCGGTAATAGAAAGATTATGTGTACTTTTGCAGACGCAAATTAAAATTCAAATTTTAAAAAAATAAAAATGGCAAACGTTAAAAATTTAAAAAAAGACATCAACTACGTTTTAGGAGATATTATTGAAGCAGTTTACTTATTCGAAATTTCTACTACAGGAAAACCAACAACAGAAACTAATGCTTTAATTGATGAAGCTATCGCTGCTTTTGACACTTTGATCACTAAAGTGAACGTTAAAAAAGTAGAAGATAAAAAGGCACACTTCAAACAAATCAATGTTGAATTGGAACAAACTGCTAATCAATTGATTGCTAAAATCAACGAATTGTAGTTAAAGAAAACGCAAAAAAAGTTTGAATTTGTTTTGGAAAATAGAAATTCAGACTTATATTTGCACCCGTAATGAGTCGCCAGCGTAGCTCAGTTGGCTAGAGCAGCTGATTTGTAATCAGCAGGTCGTGGGTTCGAGTCCCTCCGCCGGCTCTTTAATAAAACCATCCCGTCAGAAGCGGGATGGTTTTTTGTTTTTGGTAAAAATGAGAAATGAGTTCTACTTTTATTGAATGTCCTAATTTTTTGGTTAAATTTGAAATCTAACCTTTAACCAAATATATTATGGAAGAGCATTCAGTTGTTGAAAGTTTCGATTTGAAACTAAGTGAGTCTGCAAAAGACTTTTTGAAGGAAACCGCAAAGTGGGCCTATTTTTTATCCATTTTGGGTTTCATAGGAATAGGTTTTATTATTTTTGCGGCATTATTTGCCGGGACACTTTTCTCAAGCATGAGCAAGATGAATCCTGCAATGGGAGCCATGGGATCTTCTTTGGGAATCGTAATGGCTTTTGTTTACTTTTTGATTGCGGTGCTATATTTCTTCCCGGTATATTACCTGAATAAGTTTGCCTCCAATGCTAAAAGAGCATTCAAAAATAATAACTCCGAAACCTTGACTACTTCTTTAGAATATCTAAAATCGCATTATAAGTATATAGGAATTATGACTTTGGTTGTTTTCGCTCTTTATTTTTTAATATTTATCGGGATGATTATTGCAGGAATGTCATTTAATAATGCTTAATTAACTGTATCTTCTTAATGATGCCAAATGTTTTTTATTCGAATATTGAAAACATTTGTATGATAAACCAAAAAACCATCTTGTTTGTATCAAGATGGTTTTTGCTATTTTGTTTTAAAAGGAATCGTTTATTTTTGATTTTTAACTGTGACAATATACTCCGTTAGTTTTTTACCGTACAGTGATTTTGCTACTTTTGGAGACATTGCTTTTTGAATTGTATCCAAGTATTTTACATTAATGTCATAAATCTCCGATAATGCGATATACGGTGATACCTCGAAGTTTCTGTTATTTAATGCAAAATTAGTAGCAAATAAATATTTTCTTTTGATATTAGAATCTTGTTTTGCACCCAGACTGTCAACAGCTTTAGTGTTTTGACTTTTGATTGCATTGAATTTTTTTTCAATCAGCGAAAGATTCTCATTTGTAAAACGGGAATTAATTTTTTTATACTCTTCGTATATTTCCTGATTTTTTGATCCTGTAATTTTGGCGTCAGATAAATAATGGTCTAAAGTGGTTTCGATAGTGATATTACCCGGTTCAGCAAAAAAAGGCAGGTTGTTGTCTAAAGAATTGCTCACGCCTCGGTCCAAGAATAAATAAAGCATCTCTGCTGATTTGAGATCAAGATCGCTATTGAAAGCAGCACTCCCATCAATATTGATTGTGTCAATGGCTACCAATGTTGTATCAACGATTCTTTGAATGTATAAAATCCCTTTTTTTAATCCTTTAATATTTCCGGTAATGTGTACATTGCCTTTAGATTCATTCTGGCTGCAGGCGGATAACAATAGGAATGCAACGAATGCAATAATAATTTTTTTCATGTGTAGTTAAAATTTGTTTTGGATAAGGAATTGCTATTCTGTTTGTAATTTGACTGGAACGATTGCAATTTAATTGGTGTTTCTATTGTGGCGCAAAATAAAGAAAATTGTTGGAAAGATTTTGGTAACGCATCCAAATTTTACAAAAAAAATCCCAATCTAATTTCTAAATTGGGATTTCTTAAAATTATTGTAGAAGTTATGCTTTGAACCAAGCTTCTTTCAACGCTTTTTTTGTCGCATCAGTTGCTCTAAGGCCTTCTTTTTCTTCATAAGGAAATTTTACTTGTCCTTTGATAATTTGTTCTTTGCCGTCACGTTTTATTTTAATTGCGATAGCATCATTTTCTTTCCAGTTTTGACTTTCCATAATCATTTCATAAATGTTGTCTAATGAATACGGTTTGTCATTTATGGATACTAAAATATCACCTCCTTTTAAACCCAAATTAGTGTAAAAAGCGTTTAACTCCATATTTGGAATTACAAAGATTTCTTTTGTTTGTTGGTTTACGGTAATGTATGGCGTTTGCCCTTTCAGAAATACATTTCCCGGAACTTTTTCAACGGATTTTGTAACACCAACTTTAGCCAGATATACAGCGTAAGGAATTGGGGTTGTACTAGAAACATAAGTAGTCAAAAAATCGCCCACTTCAGGATATGTAAATGACGTTATTTTAGCAAAAAGTTCATTGTCATTAAATGGTTTTGATACACCATATTCATTGGATAATTTTTGCATCAAATCAAGAATTCCTCTTTCGCCCTTACTTTTTTCTCTGATGATGATATCCAAACACATTCCAATCAATGCTCCTTTTTCATATACGTTCAAGTATTGGGCTTTGTAAGGTTCTGTCAACACATTTGCACTCATTGTAGTGAAAGGCATCGTGTCATTCATCGCATTTGCATGTTCAATTTTTTCAGACATACGCGTATAAAACTCCTCTTCCGTAATTAATCCTTGATTAATCTGAAAAAGATTGGCGAAATATTCCGTTACACCTTCATACATCCATAAATGTTCTGACATTTTGGGCGTATTGTAATCAAAATACTGAATCTCTTTAGAATGAATCGTTAAAGGAGTTACGATATGGAAAAATTCATGTGAAACGACATCTTTCATTGATTTTACCAATTCGGATTTAGGCATCATTTCCGGTAAAACAACTGTCGTAGCTGTAGGATGTTCTAAAGCTCCAAATCCTTTTGCGTCAGTAGGCGTCATGCTTGATAAATACAGTAAAACAGTGTATTTTTTAGTAGCATTAATTTTTCCTAAAAAAGTTTTCTGAGCGATCATCATTGTTTTCATCTCCGGAGTGATGCTTTCGGCAGTTACTTTTCCAGTAGGAGAATACACGCCAATCAAGATTTCCATGCCATCCACAGTGAAAGTAGTGTAATCTGGTTTAGCATACATAACTGGATTTTCAACCAATTCAGCATAACGCATCGTTTTAAAAACATCATTGGTCGCACTTGCATCCAAGTCGGTCATTGAGGTCGCACCCCAAAGCATTTCAGGATGTGAGATGCTTACGGTGTAGGCAAAATCTTTTTTGTCTTGAAAATATCCCACAAAACCATGCATGTTTAGCATAAAGTTTTTACCAGCATCTATATTTGTTCCAGCAGGAGAGAAAATATCATTTTGACCAAAACCGCCGCCTTTTTCAGTATCGAATGTATCGTTTACCAAATAAGTGATTTTTACCAATGATTTCGCATTCTTGATATTCCAAGTGTTATCATCGGTTTTTGTCGTGGCAAGTAGGTTTCCTTTGCTGTCAAAAGCTTTGAAATCTTCGATGTATTTTCCGTAATCATCTACTGAATAGGTTCCGGGAACAATTTTAGGAACGCTGTACGTCACATCTTCAGTACTAATTTTAGGCGATGTAATAGTGACCATAACCTTGTCATCTTTTACTTCGTTCAAATTAATGACAACGTTTACTTGTTCTTTTTTAATAGCAACAACGGCCGGGTTTGCAGTTTTACAGCTCCAAAGAATCGAAGCAAATGCCAGTGAATAAAGTATTCTTTTCATTTTGTTTGTTTTATTTGTTGTTGTTAGTCTTCTCAGTTGTACAATTGTTACAGCTTAAAGTGATTTTACAAATGTTGTTATGGTGCTCGTTAATTTTGTAGAAATTGGTATATCAGGATTAGAATAGGATTTCATGTTTTCAGCGTCATCTCCGTTGATAACTTTAAAAATATGATTCATATTTTCGATCAAAACGATTTGAGCCCCGGGTTTTGCTTTTTTTAACAGTTCCGCTTCTGAAACAGCTACTTGTAAATCTTTGGTTCCGTTTACTATTAATACCGGCATTTGTAATTTTGCAATTTCAATTTGTGGGTTGTATTGTATCCATGAAATCATATAAGGCTGAATACTCTCTCTAAAAATGGAAGCTAACATCGGATTTTTTAATTCAAAAGTTTTTCCACTTTTAAGGATATTGAGATTTTTTTGTGTTTCTTCTTTTAGAAAAGGCGCTTGTTTTGTAATCTGATCTACTAAAACGGCATCAATAGTTCTTCCCGCTCCTGCCAATGAGATAAAAGCGTCTGCTTTTTCATTCGCGGCAATCATTCCTATTAAGGAACCTTCGCTGTGCCCTGCAATTATTATTTTGTTGTATTTTTTTTTATTTTTAAAAAATAACAAAACGGATGTCGCATCGGTAATGAAATCATCAAAAGTTAGCGCTGCCTCATTCACGGTTTTACTTTTCATTTGAGCAATGATTCTTTTATCATAGCTAAAAACAGCAATATCATTTTTTGCTAATGCTTCGGATACGTATTTTAAAGAGTTATTGGTTAACCCTTTTTGATTGCCATCTCTATCTGTAGGTCCTGAACCAGCAATAAGTATCACAAGGTTGGTTTTCTTATTTTGTTTTAAAGGCGAATACAGCGAACCATTTATCAATGGATTTACAGCAATTTCTTCTTTATTAAAAGATTGAACTACAGTTTCTGTTTGGGAATAACTTAATATTGAATAAAACACCATCAATAGGAATAATAATTTCTTCATTTTATTTTTCATTTAATAAGTTCATTATCATTGCAGGATTTTCAACTTCAATGATTAGTTTATTATAATAGGAATCTTTGAGTTCGACAATAATTGCATTTTTTTTATTGCAAACATCCCAAAAATTACGTTTTCCTTTCTTTATGTAAGTTCCAGCAGTAATTACCCATGGTAATTGGGTACCTGGCATTTTCCAACCAATCCAAAAAGTAAACTCATCATTGCTTTGATACGCTCTGATGATTTTATTTTTAGGTACTCTAATCTTATTTTCTAAAGCCCAAAATTTGTGACTTCCAAGAATGTTAAAGATAAATTCGTTGTCTTCTGATGTAATTGCAACCATAATTGAGTGGGAAAAAAGTTAATTGTTTAAAAACAAAAACTCCCGGATATCAGGAGTTTCATTCTTTAATCTAATTTATTTTTTATATAGTATTTACCATCCAGATCTTCATCAAAATTATCAATCTTAACGGGTTTTGGTTTTGGTTTGTTGGCAGTTGCTTTCTTTTTCCACATTTCGAATTTTTCTGCGGGCATCTTCTTTTTCATGATCTCAAGAATCTCTTTTTCTGCTAGACCATATTCTTTTTTTATGACTTCAAAAGGATTTTTTTCTTCTAAAGCCATTGTAACAAGTTTTTCTGTTTGCTCCCAGTTCAATTCTTTTCGGTTACTCTTTTTCATCACGTGAAAATTAATTCAAATAAGTTGTTAATGATTAATAAATTTCATTTCTAATTTGATATCAATATTAAGAAAAAAAATAATTAGATTTTCTCAATTGGACATTTTTTTTATTCTTTTTACTTGTTTTCTTTTAAAGCGGCTTTTTTAAAGGGTATTTTTAATAAATTTTTTAATTCATTGTGTTCCTCAGGATTCAGATGTGTATCGATACCGTAAATGATATCTTCCTTAGGCAGCGTCATGAAAGTCCCGAAAAGCCTGTCCCAAACTGAAAAAATATTTCCATAATTACTATCTGTATACGGTAAAACATAATGGTGGTGAACTTTGTGCATGTCCGGAGAAACGATAAAATAACTTAAAAAAGTATCTACCTTTTTAGGAAGAGAAATATTTGCGTGATTGAATTGCGTAGCCACTACAGATAACGTTTGGTACAGAAAAACCAGCCACATGGGACTTCCTATAATTAAAACACCGATGGCCGTAAATGCAAAGCGAATTACACTTTCTCCCGGATGATGCCTGTTCGCTGTTGTGGTGTCAATCCAAGTATCTGTGTGGTGGATTAAATGGAAACGCCATAAAAATTTGGTTTTATGTTCCACTAAATGTACTAGATAGGCACCAATCAAATCCAATAAAAGCAATCCGACTAAAGCGTAAAGCCACAATGACATTTCAGGAAGCCATTGTAATATTCCAAAATTATTGGCAATAGTCCAATCAGCTGCTTTCAATAAAATAAAAGCTAAACAAAAGTTGACAAGAATAGTCGTGAACGTCATGAAGATGTTAATACCCGCATGATGCCATTTTTTGTACGTGAAATTAAATAACGGAAAAGCATTTTCAATCAGCCAAAAAAAAGTGATTCCACCCACAAGAATTAAACTTCGGTGTGAAGATGGAATCGTAGAAAAATAAGTAACAATAGCATCCATGATTTAAGTATTTATACCAAATCTAATAAATTTTTTAGAAAATATCTATTTGATTACCCGAAAAGTAGCATTTATTCTGGGACCAATGGATTTTGCGGTTTTTGGAATTTGATGTTTCCAGAAATGTTGTGTGGTTCCTTTCATTAAAAGCAAACTTCCGTGTTCCAGAACAATGCTTTTTTTCTGGTCTTTGTCCAAATTATGTTTCAGCTGAAACGTGCGTTCTGCGCCAAAACTCAACGAAGCAATAACAGGATTTATCCCTAATTCTTTTTCATTATCGGCATGCCAGCCGTTGCTATCTTTTCCGTCGCGATACTGATTGAGTAAAACAGTTGTAAAAATTGTATCCGAAACTTTTTCGATTTCCGTTTTCAGCTTTTGCAAAAGCAAATTCCAAGGATGCGGCTCCATGGTTATATTCGAATAGGAATAGGGTTTTCCTTCGTTTCCAAACAAAGCCGTCAAGCGCGGCTGCGGATGAATTTTTCCATACACCCGAATTTCATCGTGTTGCCAAGGGACATCTTTTATTAATTCTGCAAAAATAAGATCGGCTTGCTCTTTGTCAAAAAACTGTGGATAATAAATAATATCAGCGTCCGGCAAGTCAAGAAAGATGTGGTTTGATAAGGATTCGAAAAGTGATTTCACAGCTTTATGTGTATTGGTAGGCCCAAAAAATGAGAACTAATTGTAAAGGCATTCGCAAAAGCAAAACCCATTTAGGCAAACCCATTCTTGCTTTTTCATCGAAATACATATACAAATGAGTTGGGAAAACTGCGATTAATAAAGCGATTACTCCCCATGCAGCGTAGCTTGAAAGTTCAGGGATGCACAATGCAATTCCCAAAATTATTTCCGCTAGACCGCTTACGTAGTTTAGTAATTTTGGATTCGGGAAAGAAGGAGGAATGATTTTCAGGTATAATCTCGGATTTCTGAAATGGTTTAATCCTGCAATAAAGTAAACGAAAGCCATCAAATATATATGCCAAGGTAAATTCATAATAAAGTTATTTGATACGAATTTATAAAATTTTTAATGAAATAAATACAAATGTTTTTAAATAGAAATTATGTCGTTTTCTTAAAATTCACGTTCATAATCACAATTGCCAAGATGATTAAAATAATTCCAATCCATTGGATTAAACTCACGTTTTCACTCAAAAGAAAGTATGCCATAAGTACTGAAACCGGAAGTTCCAGTGCAGATACAATACTTCCCAGACCAATTCCGGTAAGAGGGAAACCAGCATTGAACAACAAAGGTGGAATTATAGTTCCAAAAAGCGCCAGTATTATTCCCCATTTGATGAAAATCTCAAAATTGAAAGGAGTAGTTTGTGTTGCTATTGCAAATCCGGTTACGATAAAAGCACCACCAAGGAGCATATACAAACTACGTTGCGCTGAGGAAACGTGCGTTGCCAAACGATTAGCGGTAAACATGGTTGTGGTAAAGGAAGCGGCGGCCATAAGTCCTAAAACGATTCCGCGCCAGTCTAATTCTGCTTTGCTTTGTATAAGATTTGTGGCAAGTGCCGTTCCAACTAAAATTATAATTACCGAGATGATTTTTTGAGTGGAAGGTCTTTTCTTTTCTAAAATCATTTCGAATAAAACCCCCATCCAAACGGTTTGCATCAGTAAAACGATAGCAATAGAAACGGGAATGTATTTGACCGCCAAATAATAAAAAATACTCGTCATTCCGAGCGAAGTTCCCGCCAGCATTAGTTGAGTAATGTTTTTCTTGGAGGCTTTTATAACGTCATCTCCTTTTTTAGCTTTTTGGAACATGTTGATAAGCAGCATTCCCAATATTCCATACCCAAATTGTGCAATGGTTACTTCAGGGGTGGTAAAACCTTCTCCATAGGCTATTTTTACTAAAGTTGCCAGCATTCCATAACTCGTTGCGCCAAGACCTACCAGAAAAACTCCTTTTAGTACATTATTCTTTATCATTTTTTTTCAATTTTAAAAAGCGGGCAAAGATAAGGTTTAGTTCCTTTTATGAGTTATAAACTAGAAGTTAATATTTAAGACTTTAATTCTGTTATGAATATTAGTCGCAAGGAGGGGATTTAAATTAAATCGATTGGATTCTCAGGTGAATGCTGGGTTTATTTTAATCCGTTGCGTACAAATCAGGTTTTTTTAATACATAGAAACATAGTTTTTATACATTTCTATCAAGACGTTACACTTAATTGCAGTAAATCATTGCATTGTGAACCCAATAATTGGGCTATACCAATCTTTTTTCTATGTTTCTATGTGTTTATTTTTTATATTTTTTCAAATTAAAATAATTGTTCCAACGAGTTATTTTACTTCTTGATCTGCTAAATCGCTTAAATGCAATCGCAATGCGTTAACGGAAATACTGATTTCCCAAAACGATAATAATAATGATATTAATAGTGCTAATAAACTTAGTCCAAAAAGGTAAATTCCAGCCGTTTGTTGTTCCAAGAATAATAGCAGCATTGCAAAAACAGATAAAAACAGACTTAAAACTCCAGCCATTTGCATGTTGCGAATCAAAGTTAAGCGTAAATTCAGATTTTTAATTTCCAATAAAATCACATCATTTTGTTTTTCCTTATACGTTTTTTTTAAACTGCTTACGATTGTGGCGATAGTCAAAAATCGATTGGTATACGCCAATAAAATCAGCGAGGTTGCACCAAAAAGTAAGGCAGGAGTTTCTATTTGTAAAATCATTTTTAATTTAGTTTTGAATTGTAATTTAAAACGAATTACAAAGTTCGTTATTCTGTATTAAAATCGATCTTGTAGTCTTATGAAAAATAACAATTTTCTAAAATCTGTTCGTTTTTTGGTAACGTTTAGAAGCTTAGTACTACTAAAAGAGTAACACAAATAGAAACGATGAAGAAGAATTATTTATTGAGTATGTTTTTTTTAGGAGCAATATTCACACTCTCAGCTCAAGAAGAACCCAAAAAAGCAGTAGAACTGAATGAAGTTGCAATTGTAAAAACTAAAAAAGCAATTGAACAGAAAGCGGATAGAACTATATTTGATTTTTCCGGTCAGCCCAGTTTAAATTCCGGATCGGTATTAGAAGGGATCAAAAAATTACCTGGACTTATCGCTTCAGATGTTGCCGGGATGATGTATCAAGGCAAACAGTTGGATGTTTTTATGGACGGAAGACCGCTTAATATCACCTCAAATGAATTAAATTCTTTTCTGGAAGGAATGCCTGCGAATGCAATTGAAAAAATTGAAATCATCACACAACCAGGGGCAGAGTTTCCCGCGACTTCGGGTGGTGCGATCATGAATATCATCACTAATAAAAACGCTAAAAATTATTTAAGCGCCACGTATACGAATAGCACTAATTTTACGAGTTATGACCATTTGAGATGGAGAATCAATAATAGTTTGTTGTTAAGTGCTAAAAATAAATATTTTGGATGGCAATTGAATGTTGGACAAAATTATAGAGAATCTGCGGTGTGGACTTCACTGACTACAAAAGAAAACAATACGACTTCGATACTTTCCACTACTGAAGCAGATCGCTTCGGACGTACTAATTTTGCAAAATCCGCACTTACGTTTGATATTGGCAACGACCGTTTGTTATTTAATTACGATGTAAACTACAGCAATAATAATAGCAATACATTAGGTAATGGTCCTGGTTTCAGCACCAATGATGATTCCTTTACAGATGCTTTACGTCAGGATTTTGTTGTTACTTTCCAAAAAAAGTTTGAGGATAAATCTAAAAAATTAGACTTCAAATTTAATTACAACAGTAATCAAAATGATTTCACACTGAATTCAAGAACAAATAACATTGCCATATTAGATAATGCTTCAACACAGCGGTTGTACAATGCTAAATTTGATTATTCGCAACCTATTGCATTTTCTGATGAAGGGAAAATCAGCTTTGGAGGTTTGTATGAAGCGCTTCTTTTTGAAGCCCAAAACATGCAAATTGTCAATCTGGATTATCAACGAAAAACAGCATCAGCTTATGGAGAGCTACAATCTAAATTTGACAAGTTCAATTTTATTGTGGGAGGTAGAGCCGAGGATTACAATATTACCGGAAAAACCAATACCGCCGATTTAATTCCGTTTAAACAATTCCGTTTTTTTCCAAATGCCAGCGCTCAATATAATTTTAGTAATTCGGTTTATTTTAACGTGAATTACAACAAGAAAATAAGTTTGCCAAGCACTTCAGCTCTAAATCCAAACAACACTAATTATCAAAATCCAAATATAGAATACTCTGGAAATCCTAATTTGCAACCTACTATTTTTGATAATTATGAAGCAAAATTAAGTGCTTTTGATTATGCTTTTATCGGTTATAACGTAAGCTCTGCTCAAAATCAGGTAATTAACAGAGTGTTGCTTACAGATAATGTTGTGGTAAATACAAATATAAATGTTCCTCGAATTAAAATTCACAATTTTAATGTGGGAATGCCAATTCCATATATGTTGTTTACAGAAGGACTTAAAGAAACCATGAAAATGAATATTAATCCGGATAAAATGAACTTTTTGTATGTGTATACAGCGTATCAGTTTCATCAAATTCCTGAAATTAAGACCAATGGTTTCTGGATGTTTAATTTGATGTCTCAAATTTTGTTGCCAAAAGACATCAAGTTTGTAGCTAACTTTAATTACATTATGTCTAAGGGGAATTATTTTTATTTCATTGCAGAGAAGCCTTTTAACAATACGCTTGATTTAACGTTTTCGAAAAAGTTTTTCAAAGACCAGTTGTCAGTTTCCATAAGTGCTGACGATATCTTTAATTCGAATCGATTTGTGTTCAGTTCTGTTGGAACTCCTTTGTTACTAGCGAATAAAAATGATACGCGTCGTTTTGGGTTCAGTATAAATTATAAAATTCCAACCAAAAATAAATTGGCAAAAGAAGATCCTAATTTATTAAATAAAGAGAAAAAAGAAGAAGGAGGAAATATCCTGAATCAATAAAGATATTGTTTTTAATTTTCTATGTTTTTAAACGATAAAAAACCTGCAAGTTTACGCTTGCAGGTTTTTTTATGGTTTGAAATTTTATCAAAACTTCTTTCACATTAGCCGTTAAAACTTCCTTTTAACAGATATTATTATGTTTTTGCTAATATTATTGTATCTGCTATTAGTCTATTTAACTTACAAAGTAAGCAAAATTTATCGTAAAAAGACATATTTAAGCTAAATTTACTTATCGAAATTTATTGTAATAAACAAAAATTCAGACAGCTGGTCAAGAACATATTTCAAAATTAGATAAAATAAATGGACACATTTACCAGTGGTATTTATGAGTTTATTATTGGTTTTGTTTTATTGACAATTGGTTATTATGTTGATTTTGGAATGAAATTCACAATCAAAAAAATGGAAATTTATAATCGGCTGATTCCGGTTTCTACTATTTTTATCTCTATTCTTATTGGTATTTTATTATCTACTTTCTTTGATATTTTTGTTTTGATGCAGCTCGAATCATCTTAGTTTTCATCGCTAATTTCCAGACATTTCTTATCAAATAATATTAAAATGCAATAATTTATCGGATTATTTATGGGTACAATTTAGTTGTATATTTTTCCTCAGTTGATTTCCGTTTTTTATCAAACTTTTTTTCTTTTAACACTTTTGACGGGCTCTCTTCTTAAGTTTTTTTGTTTCGGATGGTCTTATTTTAATATGCTTAGCTATTTAGGTATAAATATGAATATTTTAAATGTCATAAATGTAATTAAATAGGAAATTGTTAGAGAAATAAATCTGTTGTATCTGCGAAATTGAAGTGTTTTAAACAATCTGTTTTACAAACATTCCAAAATAAACCCAGATAAATTTTAAATAAAAATCATAAGTCCATTTGAAACGGGTCATTTGAAAAGCTTGAATTATAAAAAACTGGTAAAATATTGCGATAAAACCTATTTTTCTTGCGGTTATTGGTCCAACTACCTGTTTAAATGAGATAGACCAACTTGTGAAAAAATCAAAAAAAGTAGCATTACTAAAATTTACTTCAAAGGATTCTCGGACTTTAAGGTCTAAAAAATACAAGTAAATGAATTTAATTTGAAGAATTTATTGACTTTTGCTGTCATCAGATTTTTTAGTGGGGAAAGGAGGATCTATTGTCGTTAAAAGAATCGTTAGATCAATCTGGATTATTTTTATCATCAGTTGACAATTCTTTTAATTTGACAATTCTAATCTAACAAGTTAAAGAAATGGGTCTTCTTGAAATTTATAACTTGTTGAGATACAAAAAAAGGGAAGCTAAAAATCGTAAAGGAAAAAGTAGTTATCTTAGGAAAGGAATTGTCTCGCTTTAGACAAAAAGCAAAATTGCAAAGTAAGAGTTAAAAGGAGTTTTCTATCACTGGGTGATAAATCATTATTTCGATAATTTAGAAATTACAACTGCTGAAGTTGAGGTAATTGTATATTTTAAAGCCTACGAAAATGTAGCGGAAACTATTTATAAAAACGAAAATTAGCTTACATGAAAAACTGAAAAATAGAGAATTTCCAACGGTAAGCGAGATTTGGTGAATGTTTTGTTGTTTTGCCAAGAGTACAATGATCAAAATCGTTTTTAAGTCGTTAATGCAACAGTGCAAACCAAAAAAAATGCCAGAGTTTCCATCTGCAAAATCATCTTGTTCAAAGGTTATGTTTGTTCCTATAATGATTAAAGTAATTTATTACATAATCCAGTTAAATTTTTGCTCGATAATTCTCGTTTTTTCTAGTTCAATAAATTTGATATACGCTTTTGCTACAGGTGAAAATTTCTTGCCTTTAAGCCAGATTAAATTCCAGTTGGATTGAATAGGTAAGCCTTTGACTGGAATGATTTGCAGGCTGCCGTTATTGAGTTCGTTTTTTATACCAATTATGGGCATTATAGAACATCCAAGTCCTGCCAATACTGCTTGCTTTACCGCTTCGTTTGAGGTGAGTACCATTTTTTTTGGAACCGTTAGCTGGTTATACTCTATAAATTTTTCCATTATATATCTGGTTCCAGACCCTTGCTCGCGATAAATTATTGGTAAATTTTCAATGATTTTTTTATCCTGAATTTCATTCCCTATTTGCTGATCAATGTTGGCAACAAGGTAAAGAGTATTGGGCATCAATTCTATTTTTTCAATTTGTAAGGTTTCTGGTAGAACGGAAACTAAAGAAAAATCTACTTCATTATTTTCTAAATTTTTTAACACTTTTGTTTTATTGGTTACATCAAGTAGTAATTCGACACCTTGATTTTGTTTTAGAAAGTCAGATAAGAAATAAGGTATTACATATTTGCCAGTTGATACAACGGAAATTTTCAATCTTCCGGTCAGTTGTCCTTTAAATGCCATTGTTTTAAAATTAATCGCATGCACTTCGTTTAATATTTTTTCCGCAGCAATAGCAATTTCTTTCCCAAAATCGGTTACGTATAATTTCCGTCCAATTACTTCTGTTAGAGGAACATCAAATTGGTCTTGAAAATTCCTTAACTGTATAGATACTGCGGGCTGGGTAAGATGCAGTTCTATTGCCGCCTTAGTGATACTTTTATTTTGCGTAATTTTTAGAAATACCTGTAGTTGGTGGAGCGTGTAATTCATAAATAATTTTAATGTTTATCATTACAAATATAAATAAAAATTTATGGATAGCTCATTTTACCTTTGAAGAAAATAAATAATAAAGATATGCAAAGAATAACAATCGCGAAAGGAGACGGAATAGGGCCTGAAATCATGGATGCTACTCTGAAAATCATCAAAGCTGCGGGAGCGCAGCTAGAATTTGATGAAATTGAAGTTGGTGAAAAAGTGTATTTAAAAGGTAATACGTCCGGAATCGAAAAATCGTCTTGGGAAACGATAATTAATAATAAAGTTTTTCTTAAAGCTCCGATAACGACTCCTCAAGGCGGGGGCTACAAAAGTCTGAATGTTACAACCAGAAAATTCTTAGGATTGTATTCTAATGTTAGACCATGTATGAGTTTGCATCCTTTTGTGGAAACAAAGCACCCTAAAATGGATATTGTCATAATTCGTGAAAATGAAGAAGATCTATATGCTGGTATCGAACATCAACAAACTGATGAGGTTATCCAATGCCTAAAAATTATCAGCCGTCCCGGGTGTGAAAAAATTGTTCGCTATGCTTTTGAATATGCCAAACAGTATGGGAGAAAAAAAGTGACTTGTTTCACGAAAGACAATATTATGAAGCAAACTGACGGATTATTCCATGAAGTGTTTGATGAGTTAGCTAAAGAATATCCTGAAATTGAAAACGAGCACTGGATTATTGATATAGGGGCCGCGAAAATGAGTGATACACCCGAAAATTTCGATGTCATAGTGACTTTAAATTTATATGGAGATGTGATTTCAGATATTGCCGCGCAAATTGCAGGCTCTGTGGGATTGGCAGGTTCAGCTAATATTGGGGAAGAATGTGCCATGTTTGAGGCTATTCACGGATCAGCACCGAGAAGGGCTGGACAAAATGTAGCGAATCCGTCGGGATTGTTACAAGGAGCAGTAATGATGTTAAATCACATGGGGCAAAACGAGGTAGCCAGTAAAATACAGAACGCATGGTTAAAAACTCTTGAAGACGGTATTCATACGTACGATATATTTAAAGAAGGGGTAAGTAGTTTGAAAGTTGGAACTGCAGAATTTGCGGATGCAGTTATCTTAAATTTAGGGCAAAAACCGAAACAGCTTGCTGCGGTAGATTATAAAAATGGTCAACCGCTACATCTACCAAAATATAAGAAAAGACCAGCCGCTAAAAAAGAATTGGTAGGTCATGATGTTTTTGTGCATTGGAATGGAACTGAACCTGATGTATTAGCAGAGATGCTTAAAAATATAGGAACTGTTAATTTAAAACTGAATATGATTACCAATAGAGGAATCAAAGTTTGGCCAGAAGGATTTAAACAAACATTTTGTACGGATCACTGGAGATGTCGTTTTAAAGCTGAGGATGGCAAAATAGTTAGTAAGAATGAAATTATTCAATTGTTACAGCAATTTATAGACGCGGATATTGATAGTATCAAAACTGAAAATTTATATAAGTTTGATGGTAAAATTGCATTTTCATTGGGTCAGGGTCAATAAAAAATGATTTAGCCACTATTTATTTGAGAAAGGATATTTTATTAAATAGGGAAAGAATTTAATAGGAGTAGGTTTTTGCTAGTCTTTTCGCTAAAGAAAAAAAAATAATTATTATGAAAAATAAAAATATTAGTTTGTTCATTGGAGCGATATGGCTCATCTGTGGAATCCTCTTGACTCTCCTTGAGCCTAAAAACATCTTTTTTACTTTGTTTTTGGGAATCGGAATATTTTTTACTACTTACAAATTACCAAAAATTCAAAAATTATTATAAAATAGCTATGGAAAAAGAATATCAATTTAAGCTAGTTGAAGGTCAATTTGCACCATCAGAAGCCGGTAAAGTACTGTTTTCGTTAATCAATAATAAGATTAATTACCATAATTTAGAAAAATTTAGTAATCAAATTCGATTTGAAGAAGACAATTCTCATTCAAAAACAAGGCTCGAAACTCTTTCTGAGGCCTCAGATTATATCAAAGATCTCATCAGCGAAGCATCCTTAAAAAATATGGAGCTAAAAATTGAAGGTGTGATTCAAATAGTACTCCTACCCAAAAGCAAAACAGAAGTGGATGTTTAAAGACAGGAAATTGCTTATTGCAACTAAACATCACAAAGAACAGGTGATTGCTCCAATTTTTGAAAAAGGTTTAGGTGTTCACTGTTTTGTTCCTGAAAAGTATGATTCGGATATTTTTGGCACTTTTTCAGGCGAAGTGGAGCGAAAAAACACGGCATTAGAAACGGTTAAAGCTAAATGCTTGGCGGCAATGGAAGAATTTGATTGCGATTTAGGAATAGCCAGTGAAGGTTCCTTTGGGTCACATCCTTCTATTTTTTTTGCGCAGGCCGATGATGAGTTTTTAATTTTCATCGATAAAAAAAACGACTTAGAAATCATTGCCAGAGAGCTCAGTTTGGAGACAAATTTTTATGGAGAAAAAATCCTTAATAAAGGAATGCTCTTAGATTTTGCAAATAGAGTTCAATTTCCTAGCCATGCCATAATTTTGAGAACTGCGGAGAATGACTGTACTGCGATAAGTAAAGGGATTACTGTCATGAGTCAATTGGAGGATACTTTTCAGCACCTTATGAACGTATATGGTAGTGTTTATGCCGAAACCGATATGCGTGCCCTGTACAACCCCACTCGTATGGGTGTGATAAAAGTAGCGGCACAAAAATTACTGGAAATTATAAAAACCGAATGTCCCAGTTGTAAAACTCCAGGTTTTAGTGTGACAGATATGAAACAGGGCTTACCTTGTTCCTGGTGTTCAGCGCCCACGCGATCTACCTTGAGTTTTATTTACAGTTGTAAAAAGTGCTTTTTTAGTTCTGAAAAAATGCATCCCCATCAAAAAATAACCGAAGAACCAGGATTCTGCGATTCCTGTAACCCTTAAAATATGAATATAATCAGTAGTTCGATTCCAAAAGCTGTTGCGCTTTTAAATCAGGAGCAAATCATAGGAATTCCTACCGAAACGGTTTATGGTTTAGCCGCCAACATTTACAGTTCGAAGGCGGTAGAGCGCATATTTGCTATGAAAAAACGACCATTTTTTAATCCATTAATTGTTCACATAAAATCGGCAGCTTCTCTTTCTGAAATAGCGAGAGACATTCCTGAAAAAGCTGCCTTGTTAGCGAAAACTTTTTGGCCGGGACCTTTAACTTTGGTTTTAAAAAAGCAAATTGCCATTCCGGATTTAGTTACCGGTGGTAAAGATACAGTAGCAGTCAGAGTTCCAAATCACCCTGTAGCCTTAGCACTATTGAATCAAATAGCCTATCCTCTCGCGGCTCCAAGCGCTAATCCTTTTGGCTCTATTAGTCCCACTACGGCAACACATGTCGCCGGCTATTTTGAAGAGGTGTTGCCTATGGTTTTAGATGGGGGAGCTTGTCAAAGGGGAATAGAATCGACCATCATAGGATTTGAAAACGGAGAGCCTGTAGCATACCGCTTGGGCTCTTTGGCAATAGAGGATATTCAAGCAATTGTAGGGCCGGTAAAAATGATTACCCATGATGATATCGCTCCAGCGGCACCAGGAATGTTTTCTAAGCACTATGCGCCTTTGACATCGACTTTTTTGACAGCTGATGTGAAGAAGAAGCTGATAACGTTCCCGGATCAGAAAATAGGAGTTCTAGTATTCCAAAAAGGAATTGATGATCCAAAAATTGTTCAACAGGAAATTTTATCTTCAACAGGAAATCTAGCAGAAGCAGCTTCACAATTGTATGCTGCTTTGCATCGATTGGATAAGTGCAACCTCGACTGCATTATAGCGGAACGATTTCCAGACATTGGCTTAGGCAAAACGATAAATGACCGGTTAAAAAGAGCCACGCAAAAATAAAATATGGATAGTATTATAAGAAACGCAACTGTAGTTAACGAAGGTCAGATACGTGTTTTAGATGTATTGATATCAGCAGAAAGAATTGAAAAGATAGCTCCATCGATTGTCGTAAACCCAGCTAAAAAAATAATTGAAATTGACGCAACTGGACTTTATCTGTTGCCTGGCGTGATTGATGATCAAGTTCATTTTAGAGATCCCGGACTAACTCATAAAGGCACCCTTTTTTCGGAATCTGTGGCGGCTGTGGCTGGTGGCATTACCTCCTTTATGGATATGCCCAACACGATTCCTAACACGCTGACTCAAGATTTATTAGAAGAAAAATATTCGATAGCGGCTGTAAAATCAATTGCTAATTATTCGTTTTTTATGGGGATTTCTAAGCATAACTTGGAAGAAGCTTTAAAAACTAATACCGAAAATGTATGTGGAATTACGGATGATGGGCTTTATTTTAATAATGATGAGGGGATTTTAGCCAATTATCCAGAATTTTTGGAGCAACTTTTTTCAAGAACCGACACCTTGGTGGCTTTGCACAGCGAAGATGATTCACTGATAAAAAAGAACACGGAGGATTATAAACGACTTTACGGAACTGAAATTCCTTTTTTTTATCATTCCCTTATTCGGGATGAGGAAGTTTGCCGAAAAGCTACCAAGAGAGTACTTTCTATTGCTGAAAAATACCACACTCGCTTACATTTATTTCATATCTCAACTTTGGCGGAAGCCAAATTATTTGATAATACGATACCCATTCGAGATAAACGAATCACCGCCGAGGCTTGTATCCATCATCTTTGGTTTTCAGACGCCGATTATGATAGATTGGGCTCCAAGATCAAATGGAATCCCTCCATAAAAACAGAGCAAGATAGAAAAGGTTTACTGGAGAATTTGCTCAATAATTCAATAGATATTATTGCAACGGATCATGCTCCCCATACTATTGCCGAAAAAGCGGGGAATTATTTTCAGGCGCTTTCAGGCGGACCATTAGTGCAACATGCTCTTTTAGCAATGTTAGAATTATTTCACCGTGGAGAAATTCCTTTGGAGAAAATTGTAGAAAAAATGAGCCATAATGTAGCCGAAATCTATAGAATCAAAGAAAGAGGCTTCATACGAGAGGGCTATTTTGCCGATCTAGTTTTAGTCGATTTAAATAAAAAACAGGAAGTAACCACAAGCTCTCTTTTATATAAATGCAAGTGGTCTCCTTTTGTAGGACAGGTTTTTAAAAGCAGCATCAATTCAACTTTTGTAAATGGAAATTTGGTGTATGAAAAAGGACTTGTAAAGACAGATATAAAAGGAAAAAGATTGCGATTTGAAAAGATAAGATAATCAATATGTTTAAAATAATTTTAAAATAATTAAAATATGAATCTTAGTTTATTACTGGATAATTTAACTAATCCAGCCTTATTGTTTTTTGTGTTGGGAATTATAGCAGTCTACGTAAAAAGTGACTTAGAAATTCCTGAGAATACCTCTAAATTTATATCGCTGTACCTGCTTTTTTCCATTGGTTTTAAAGGCGGACAGGAACTAGCGCACAGTCACTTTACTGTTGACATACTTTGGTCTATTGTTTTTGGGGTATTGATTGCGGTATTAATTCCATTTTATACCTTTTTTATTTTAAAGAAAAAATATAGCATTGAGAATTCAGGTGCTATTGCTGCGGCTTATGGATCCGTGAGTGCAGTTACCTTTGTAACTGCCATCTCTTTTTTAGAAATTCAAAATTACAATTTTAGCGGCCACATGGTTGCTGTTATGGCGCTGATGGAAGCCCCTGCAATCATTATTGGAGTAATTTTAATCCGATTATTTAGTAAGGAAAAAGTTCAGAAAACTAAAATGAGTACGATTGTTAAACACTCGTTTACCAACGGAAGCGTACTCTTGATTCTTGGAAGTTTGGTTATTGGGTTTTTGGCCAGTGAGCAACAGGCTTTAGGAATTAAGCCATTTACTACTGATATTTTCAAAGGGTTTTTGGCTTTATTTTTATTGGATATGGGAATTGTTAGTGGACGAAAATTAAATGATTTTTTCAAAAGTGGCTGGTTTAGCGTCTTTTTTGCTGTTGTTTTCCCATTGCTAAACGGGTGTATTGTTGCTTTTTTAAGTCAATTCGTTACCGATGATGTTGGGAATCGTTTTATTTTTGCTGTCCTGGCGGCGAGTGCTTCTTATATTGCCGTTCCGGCCGCGATGAAAATAGCAGTTCCAAAGGCGAATCCAGGGATCTTTTTGCCTATGGCTTTGGCGGTAACGTTTCCTTTTAACATTACTTTTGGAATGCCTATTTATTTTTCAATTGTGCTGTGTCACATTTAATATGGTGCTTTATCCGGTGTAGTTTAGCATACTAATTGTTGTTTAAATGCAGCGCATAATATGGTAATTTTTTAAACAAAAAACCTGCAAGTTTGCGCTTGCAGGTTACAATTTTCTTCCCAGAGTTTAAGGTGAAATTTTATCTAACCATCTCGAAACTTTCGTTAAATCGGAGATGCAATACCTGATTCCAGTGATCAATTAAATATGTTTTACGATCCTTTTTTTTGAAATTTTTAAATTGCGAATTTCCTTTGTCAGATCGCTTATTTAAAGACAATCGTTAGCGCAGTTTTGCAAACTATGCCCATTTCAATTGGCAACTAAAATAAATCTAATAAAACCACCTCTAATTCATTTTCTAATGTAGCATAATTTCTTGCAGAACTGAAATAATAATCTTCCGGCATCGTTACAATTTTTTCATTTACAGGATTGTTGTGTATGTAATCCATTTTTTGTCTAATAAATTTATTGCTGTAAATATGTTCTGCATGATAGCCGTTTTGCCAAACTTTGTATTGTTGTTCTAGTTTTAAATGCTGACAAGCTTTTTTAAAATAATCCAACATCCATTCTCTTCTGCTTTCCGGCTGTTCAATAATAGCCTATATAATTTTTTTAGATGTATATTTTTTAAAATCGCGCATGACATCGGATAGTATAAAACCGTTTGTTGCTTTGCAAAGCAGATGAATATGGCTGTGCATAATACAATATCCGTAGATTTCTAAGCCCTTTTGATCTTGACAATAGTGTAACGCTTGTATAATAATTTGTTTTTGATTTAATCGTGTAAAAATATCTACCCAACCCACTGTAGTAATAGAAATAAAATAAGCATCTTCGGTTGTTGTGGCTTTATACTTTGTAGACATTTTTTGTATTATTTGTATTGTTTGCTCACTATTGTGGGCACAGTTTGCAAAACTGCGCTAACGGTTGTGGTATATCGGCACGATCAGGGTAAATCTAAAACAAGGCAATATTTTAATTGTATGTTCTTATAGTATTTATTGTTTTTATAGATTAAAACTATTTTTAAAGGATTTTAATTAGTGCTCTTCTTCTTCGTTTTCCGCAAAATCACCACTAAAGTTCCGGCGCTTTGAGATGTCTTGTCCGAAAATAGGTTTACACGAAAGTGTAAAATTATGGAAAGATATTCAAAAGAATCTTCATCAAAATGGGAATCAAAATATAGTGAAGAATTTAAAAGGTTTATTTGCTCACTATTTTTTGCTCACTATTGTGGGCACAGTTTGCAAAACTGCGCTAACTGTTGTGGTATATCGGAGCGATCGGGAAGAAAAATGTGAATTTTGCACATTTTTCGTCATTTCTTGAAACGGCTGTTAGCCGTTGTTTATTTTTTCACACCGATTTTTATTGTTTTTACCAATTCGTCAAATTCTTTGGTGCAATCTTCTCCAATTTGTCCATCAGTGAAGTTCAATTGAAAAAAGTAATTTTTATAAGGAATTGCATAAGTTCTACTTCTTACCTTCATTTCTTGACCGTTTTGTGTTTTCATTGTAAATTTACCTATAAAATAAACACATTTAATTCCAGATATTTCAATTTCTGTTATTTCATTTATAAACTCAAAATCTTCAAAATATTTTTTAAATCCATTTGCACTTTGCGCCATTCCACTTTTAAATTGCTCAAAATCACTTTTCCCTTTTGATCTTACATTTATTTGTATTGTGGGAATTATTCCAGCGTAAGTTTTTGGATCATATTTGTAAAATGACGTTAATAAAACAGAACCTTTATTATCTGAAATTAATTTGTTCAGATTTTCTTCATTTACTTCAAACTTTTCAAGATTTTTTAGAAGAACTTTATTACTCGCTTCAATCCAATTTTCTGGTTCTTGAATTTCAAATTCGTATTCTTTGTTTAAGAATGTTTTTTGACTGTAAACCAAATTTATCGAATTCGTGATAATAAAAACTAATAATATTATTTTTCTCATTTTCTTAATTTTTCTTTTTGTGCAATTCTGCGGTTAAATAACGGCTAACTTGTATATACCCGTTACTCTATAGCCAGTATGCACCCAAAATTGGGTAGATTGTCGCTATTAAATAGCGGTTTAAATACAAATATATAAATAATCCTTTACAAATCATCAATTGGTTAGTCCTTTTGCTGAACGAAGTTATAACCTTAAAAAGCTGTAAATAGCCCCGATAGGAGTGGAAATCCTTTGCTTTGGCGTGAGCTAAAAGCAAAGATTGTAGCGCATAGCGGGACGAAAGTAATTCTGGAAAACAATCGTTTTGCTCCAAAAAAAAAGCTGCCCAAGGTTGGACAGCTTTAATATTTTGGATATTCCGAAGCAAGTTTAGAATAGGAGATTCACACTTACTTCATAAAATGGTTTCTCTGCTTATTTGATTAACTCAAAACTTCTTTTCACAAAAGCGGTTAATGCTTCTCCTTTTAATAGGTTTTGTGATAATTTAGCTAAGTCAAGCGCTTGTTTGACCAAACTTTCCTGAGCGTCTTTATCTTTGTTGTTTAGAATGCTGGTTGCCAATTCAGAATTAGTATTTACTACTAAATTGTACATTTCGGGCATATTTCCCATTCCGAACATTCCACCGCCGCCAGACTGACTCATTTCTTTCATTCTACGCATAAATTCCGGTTGCGTGATGATAAATGGAGAAGCATTGCTATCTAAAGCCTCCAGTTGTACGGAATATGTTTGTTTAGGAACAATAGCTTCTAAAACGGTTTTCAAGTTGGTCTGCTCTTCTTCGGATAATTTAGAAATAGTCGTTTCCTCTTTCTTGATTAAATTATCAATGTGATCTGAATCCACACGTACAAAAGTCATGTTGCTGTTATCACCTTCAATTTTTTGAATTAAATGCGAAATAATTGGAGAATCAAGCACTAATACCTCATATCCTTTGTCTTTTGCAATTTCGATATAAGAGTGTTGCGCTTCTTTACTTCCAGCGTATAAAACCACTAATTTCCCGTCTTTATCCGTTTGATTCGCAGCAAGATTTTCTTTTAATTCTTCCAGCGTGTAATATTTTCCATCAACTGTTGGATACAAAACAAACGCGCCAGCTTTTTCGTAGAATTTATCTTCAGAAAGCATTCCGTACTCCAAAACGATTTTGATATCGTTCCATTTTTGTTCAAAATCCTCACGGTTTTCAGTAAACAACGATTTCAATTTATCGGCAACTTTACGCGTAATGTAATTGGAGATTTTCTTCACTGCAGCATCTGCTTGCAATCCAGAACGAGATACATTCAAAGGAATATCCGGTGAGTCTATAACTCCTTTTAACATAGTCAAAAATTCAGGAACAATTCCTTCTACATTATCCGTAACGTACACCTGATTTTGGTACAATTGGATTTTGTCTTTCTGAATTTGTAGATCAGAACCTAATTTTGGGAAATACAAAATACCGGTTAAGTTAAACGGATAATCAACATTTAAATGAATGTGGAATAACGGTTCTTCAAACTGCATTGGATATACTTCTCTGTAGAAATCCTTGTAATCAGCATCTGATAATTCAGTTGGCTGTTTCGTCCAAGCTGGATTTGGGTTGTTGATGATGTTGTCAACTTCTACTTCAGTAAAAGTTTTGTCTTTATCTTCTACAGCAACTTCTTCACCCTTTTTTTGTTCAATTTTCTCCGTTTTAGTTCCAAATTTAATTGGAATAGGCATGAACTTATTGTACTTATTAAGAAGCTGATTTATTTTGGAATCTTCTAAGAATTCCAGAGAATCTTCAGCAATATGCAAGATAATTTCTGTTCCGCGAGTAGTTTTGTCAGCAGGCTCTAAGGTAAATTCCGGACTACCATCACAAGTCCAATGTGCAGCAGGTTCATCTTTGAATGATTTAGTGATGATTTCCACTTTTTCGGCTACCATAAAAGCTGAATAGAAACCAAGACCAAAATGGCCAATAATTCCAGAATCTTTAGCTGAATCTTTGTATTTATCCAAAAATTCTTCAGCACCAGAAAACGCCACTTGGTTGATGTATTTTTCTACTTCATCAGCAGTCATTCCCAAACCTTGATCGATGATGTGCAGTTTCTTGCCTTCCTTATCGATTTTCACCTCGATGATTGGGTTTCCGTATTCTACTTTGGCTTCACCAATGCTTGTTAAATGCTTTAATTTGAGTGTCGCATCTGTTCCGTTAGAAATTAATTCACGCAAGAAAATTTCGTGATCGCTGTATAAGAATTTCTTGATTAAGGGAAAGATGTTTTCTACCGAAACATTAATTTTACCTGTTGTCATATTTTGATTTTTTTTAGTTTATTTGAATATCCATAAGCCTTTCAAATAGAATACCAATTATAAATGTAGTGACAAATTGTCGCAAGCGTTAATTATGATATAAAATAATTTAATTCTGAAACAAACTTGTTAGATCCAATTGTATCTTTGTGTAAGTATTAATTCATTAAATTTAAGAAAATGAAAAAAGTTATTTTATTGTGCACGCTAGCGGTTCTGATGTTCGCATGTAAGTCTACGTCAGCGACAGGTACAAACACAGATAGAAAATCTCAGGTTGCCATTAAAGGAAATTGGGTTATTAGTTCTGTAACCTACCCAGGTTCACAATATGTAAAAGTGAATACTTTTCAAATTGCAGATTCAGAATGTTTCGTAGGAAGTAATTGGAAGTTTGTTTCGAATAACAATAAAGGAACTATGGCTTTGACAAAAGCGAATTGTATGACATTCAGCTCACCAATTACATGGTTTATTAATAAAGAGGGGCAATTTGTACTTAAAGTACTTAATGCTGGAGAAAAAGCTAGAAAAGTTAGAGAAGGATATGTTTTAAATGTAGCCAATCAAACAGAATCTTCTTTTCAATTGATAGATAAAATTAATGTAGGTGGAAAAATGACTGACGTTGTGTATCAGTTTCAAAAAGTTAATTAATAAGTAAAAAAAAAGATATGAAAAAGATTTCGATAGTTGCAATAGCAACGATAATGGTTATTGGTTCAATGTTTACAAGCTGTGAGGCTGTGAAAAATACAAATAAAACACAGAGAGGAGCAGGAATCGGCGCAGTTGCCGGAGCTGTACTTGGAGGTGTTCTTGGAAACAATCTTGGAAAAGGTGGAAAAGGCGCAATGGGCGCAGTACTGGGTGGTGTTATTGGTGGAGTTGCCGGTGGAGTTATTGGTAACAAAATGGATAAACAAGCAAGAGAAATTGATGCTGTTCTTCCAGGAGCTGAAGTGGTTCGTATTGGAGAAGGAATCAAATTAGTTTTAAATGAAAATGCAGTGCGTTTTGATACCAACAAGTCTTCTTTGACTGCTGGTGCAAAAGCAAATTTGGATAAATTAGTTCCAGTTTTCGCGGAATACCCTGATACTGATATCACAATTTACGGATATACTGATAATACGGGTGCAGCAGCTTACAATTTGAAACTTTCAGCAGCAAGAGCAGCGGCAGTTAAAAATTATTTAGCTAGCAAAGGTGTTTCTTCAAGTAGGTTTCAAGTCACTGGTTTAGGAATTGCTGATCCAATTGCTTCTAATGAATCGGTTGAGGGCAGAAGCCAAAACCGTCGTGTTGAATTTGCTATCACTGCAAACGATAAAATGATTAAAGATGCAGAAGCTGAAGTGAAAAACTAAGCAAAAAATACCATAAAAACTAAGGCTGTTTCATCAAGAAGCAGCCTTTTTTTGTGTCTAAATTAGAATTAAACATTGTAAATTTGTAGCTCTAAAAAAAGATGATGCTCGAGATAAAAGATATTTCCTTTACTTACACTGAAACCCCCGTTATTGAAAATGTAAGTTTTACGATTGCTAAAGGCCAAAATACTGCTATTATTGGCGAAAGCGGTTGCGGTAAAAGTACCTTGCTAAAACTGATTTACGGATTGTATGATTTGGATACTGGAGCAATTAGCTATAATGATAAACCCATTTTGGGACCCAAATACAATCTGGTTCCCGGAGAAGATTACATTAAATATTTAGCGCAGGACTTCGATTTGATGCCGTACATAACCGTTGAAGAAAATGTCGGTAAGTTCTTGTCGAATATGTATCCTGAACTAAAGAAAGCCCGCGTTCAAGAATTGTTGGAAATGGTCGAAATGACCGCTTTCGCAAAAGTAAAAGCAAAATTCCTGAGTGGTGGACAACAGCAGCGAGTAGCCTTGGCAAGAGTTTTAGCTTTGGAACCTGAAATTATTTTGCTGGACGAACCTTTCAGTCAAATTGATTCTTTCCGAAAGAATTCTTTGCGTCGCAATTTATTCCGTTACTTAAAAGACAAAGGCGTCACCTGCATTATTGCCACACATGACAGTACTGATGCTTTGTCGTTTTCGGATGAAACTATAGTGGTTCAAAACGGAAAAGTAGTAGCAAAAGGTGATTCCAAATCCTTGTATGAAAACCCCGCTAACAAATATATTGCTTCACTTTTTGGGGAAGTAAATGAGTTAAAATTGTCTCAGTTAATAGAACTTGAAGATGACGAAGATGCCTCGCTTTTGTTGTATCCGCATCAATTGAAAGTGGTGGACAACGCCATTATGAAAGCAGTCGTGAAACAATGTTATTTCAAAGGAAGTCATTATTTAGTCAAAGCAGCTTTTGAAAGAAGAGCGATTTTTTTCGAACACGATTCGGAATTAGCATTAAATCAAGAGGTATATTTGATGTTATCCTGATGATAAGAATTCAGTAAACAGTGCTCAGTATTCAGTGATTTTCAGTTCTGATAGCTATCAAAAGTAGAAGTCGTTTTCAACTTTTATAAAAGTAGTAAAAAACAAGAACCCCAAAATCAAAGTGAATTTGGGGTTTTGTTCTATGTTCAGCTTTCTGACCACTTCTTAACTGGTCACTGATCACTACTTTCAGCGTTAATTCTTCAAATACTTTTCTAAGAACTGATCTTGTTCCCAAAGTAAATGTAAAATGTTCTCTTTGGCTGCATAACCGTGCGCTTCTTTTGGAAGAATTACCATTCTTGCCGGTGCGCCTAAACCTTTCAAAGCTTGAAAATAACGTTCGGTTTGCAAAGTGAACGTTCCTGGATTATTATCGGCTTCACCGTGAACTAAAAGCATTGGCGTTTTCATTTTATCCGCATTCATGAATGGCGACATCGTGTTGTAAACTTCAGGAGTTTCCCAGTAATTGCGTTGTTCTGTTTGGAAACCAAAAGGAGTCAACGTTCTGTTGTAAGCACCACTTCGAGCGATTCCACAGGCAAAAAGATTAGAATGCGTCAATAAATTAGCAGTCATAAAAGCACCATAGGAGTGACCTCCAACAGCTACTTTTTTTCTGTTGATGTATCCTAAAGCATCCACGGCATTGATGGCGGCTTCTGCATTGTCTACTAATTGGGTCATGAAATTATCATTGGGCTCCGTTGTTCCTTCACCAACAATGGGAAAAGCAGCGTCATCAAGAACTACGTAGCCTTTGGTTACCCAATATACGAACGAACCATAACTGGGAAACGTGAATTCATTCGGATTTTGTGTACTTTGTCCCGCTGAATTTTTGTCTTTGTATTCTGCTGGATATGCCCAAATCAACAAGGGCATTTTCTCTTTTTTTGCTTTGTCATAACCAACTGGTAAATACAATGTTCCGGATAATTCAACACCATCTTTACGTTTGTATTTTATCACTTCCTTACTCACGTTTTTGATACTTTCAAAAGGATTTTTGAACGAGGTAATTGGTGTCAGTTTATTTTTTTGTTTGATATTTCTAAGGTAATAATTAGGGTATTCATTTTTAGACTGGATTTGGACTAAAACAGTTCCTTTTTTGTAGTCTTCAATCTCCAAAACGTCTTCCTTTTTATCGTTGTACGTTGAGGTATACAAACGTTTTGCTTGAAAGTTTTTCAAATTAAATTCACTGATAAACGGAAATTGACCGTTTTTAGTGAATCCGTCCCCAATAAGATACGCATTGTCATTTTCGATCGCCAAAACATACCTGTTGTATTGGTTTTTTCTAGTTTCGAAATTCCCCGGATCCGCATACACATCCTGTGAGTTTCTGTCGAAAATTACTTTTGGCGCCTGACTTGGATTCGAGGGATTGATTACATACGTTTTGGTATTACGCGTATCGTACCATTCATCTGTAATTATGGCGGTGTTGTCATTTCCCCAAATGATTTGATCGTAGCGTTGCGGAGTTTTTACCAATGAAGTAGCTGCTCCATCAAACGGTGCGCTCCAAAGAAAAACTTCATCTCTGAATTCCACTTTGTTTGCAGGATCGCCACCATCTAAAGCTTCAGCATACGCTAATGTTGCCGGTTTGTCTGTTCTCCAGCTCATGTTTCTTTTTCCTTTTCGAACTGCCATAAATCCTTTAGGGATAATCTCAGTAAGCGGTACTTCATTAACCACTTTCACTTCGTTACCAGCCATGTCATAAATAACAGATTTTGATGGAAAACGACTTAATGGAACAATGTATGAAAATGGTTTTTGAATCGTAGTCACCATCAAATAATTACCATCCGGGGAAAAGCTTTCTCCGGCGTACATATCGGCTTTTTTGAATAAAGTTGTTGTTCCGTTCAAGTTTACTTTGTACAATTCAGAAGTCATGATGTTTTCAAAATTGATTTCATCATTCTTGTTTTTCAACATGTCCGGATACGTTCTGTTTTGGGATTTCGCACCATCAGCATTCGAAATTATAGGACCGGTTGGCAAATCTTTTTTGGCATCCAAAAGTGCCGCTCTGTTTTTTGGTAACATTTTCACCAAAATAGTTTCGTTGTCATTCATCCAGCTGAACGGACTTCCTATGTTGGCATTAACTGTCGCTTCTGTTAATTTTGTGGCTTTCGCCGAAGCAACATCGATAAACCAAAGTTCAACACCTAAAGCTGTGGTGTGGGAAAATGAGATTTTTTTATCATTTGGTGACCAAGCAATATTACTGATGCGAGGATTCGTTGGCAAACCTGCAACCTGTACTTCATTTTTGTCTTTTATTTTACGTAATTTCAGGTTGTTCACATACGTAACTGTACTTGAAATATTCGTAATTGGATTAATTCGCAATCCCCCCAAACGAAGTTCTTCTTGGTTTAAATCGTCCAATGATTTATAGGTATTTCTATACGTCAACAGCATGTATTCTTTTTTGGTATCCATCGATACCGAAGGCGCTCTTTCATAATCCGCCAAATCCAATATGGATTGAGATGGTCTTTGATAGGTTAAGTTTTCTTGTGCAAAAGTGGTTAAGCTTAGTCCAAGAAATAAAAAAAATGGAATTTTTAATTTCATAATTTGAATGATTTTAAATTAGCGTTGGTATTGTCAATAATTGGTCTAAAATAATTCAATGTTGTTACATTTGGAAATAAATATCTCTTTTTAACTTTTGCGTTGGTTTCAGTTTGCTTTCTTGTGATTATGTTTTTGATTTATGTTCTGTCATAATTTTAGTACTGAAGCAAGCTGTAAAGGATGACAAAAGCCATAAAACTTGTAAATTGCTAAAAAATTAGTAATTTGTCGGCTCAAATTTTTAAGAATGTTTTAAATTTGAACTCTTTTTATAATAAAATAACAATTGTATGTATCATTCAAAAATAGCAGGATTGGGTTATTATGTTCCCGAAAACGTAGTAACTAATGACGATTTATCCAAAATCATAGACACCAATGACGAATGGATTCAGGAAAGAACAGGAATTCAGGAACGAAGACATATTATAAAAGGAGAAGACACAACCACTTCTATGGGTGTAAAAGCGGCCAAAATTGCGATTGAACGTTCTGGCATTGCGAAAGAAGATATCGATTTTATAGTTTTTGCCACGTTAAGTCCTGATTATTATTTTCCTGGCCCTGGAGTTTTAGTACAACGTGATTTGGGTTTACGAACCGTTGGTGCATTAGATGTCAGGAATCAGTGTTCAGGCTTTATTTATGCGTTATCAGTGGCAGATCAATATATCAAAACCGGAATGTATAAAAACATATTGGTTATTGGATCTGAAGTTCATTCGACCGGATTGGATATGACGACTCGTGGACGAGGCGTTTCGGTAATTTTTGGAGACGGTGCCGGAGCAGCTGTTTTGAGCAGAGAAGAAGATTTGACAAAAGGAATTTTGTCCACACATTTACATTCTGAAGGGCAGCACGCCGAAGAATTAATCGTAAAAGCTCCAGGAATGGGAGGCCGCTGGATAACGGATATTTTGGCGGATAATGATCCGAATGATGAAAGTTATTTCCCGTACATGAATGGACAGTTTGTATTTAAAAATGCTGTGGTTCGTTTCAGCGAAGTAATTAATGAGGGATTGCAGGCAAATAATTTGCAGGTTTCAGATATTAATATGTTAATTCCGCATCAGGCAAATTTGAGAATTTCACAGTTTATTCAAAAGAAATTCAACTTGACCGATGATCAGGTGTACAATAATATTCAAAAATACGGAAATACTACCGCAGCTTCTATTCCTATTGCGCTAACTGAAGCATGGGAAAAAGGCAAAATAAAATCAGGAGATACGGTTGTTTTGGCAGCTTTTGGAAGTGGTTTTACTTGGGGAAGTGCTATTATTAAATGGTAAAAAATGGTCTAATAAATCGGTTGTCGATTCCAGTTGATTCAAGATAAATATTCTAAGCCTGCGCAAATTATTGTGCAGGTTTTTTTATTTAAAGTGGAACCTTTATATTTATAGTTTAAATGAGATGCAGCCAATACTAAAACAATCAAAATGACAAATCGTAGAAATTTTTTGAAAACAGCAGCTTTTGCTTCAGCAGCTGTGGCGTTGCATTCATTCGAAGGGAAACCAGCGGAAGAAAATGATTTTTTATCTAAAAAAGGAACAAAACCCATTGTGCTTTCGACATGGAATTTTGGAATTCAAGCTAACGCAGCTGCTTGGGAGGTTTTACGGGCTAACGGTCGAGCCCTAGATGCTGTCGAAGCTGGGGTAAAAATTCCTGAAGCCGATCCAACCGAAAGAAGCGTGGGCTATGGCGGAAGACCGGATCGAGATGGTCGCGTCACACTAGATGCTTGCATTATGGATGAAAATGCAAATATTGGTTCAGTAGCATGTTTAGAATTTATCAAACATCCTATTGCTGTGGCTCGTGCAGTGATGGAGAAAACGCCGCATGTCATGTTGGTTGGTGATGGAGCTTTGCAGTTTGCGTTGTCTCAAGGTTTCGTAAAAGAAAATTTGTTAGTGGAAGAATCCGAAAAAGAATGGAAGGAATGGTTGAAAACCAGTAATTATAAGCCTATCGCTAATATAGAAAATCATGATACTATTGGAATGATTGCTTTGGATATTGAAGGTAATCTTTCCGGTGCGTGTACTACAAGCGGAATGGCTTTTAAAATGCATGGACGTGTAGGGGACTCGCCAATTATTGGGGCAGGATTGTACGTCGATAACGAAATTGGTGCGGCAACGGCTACGGGCCATGGAGAAGAAGTAATTCGGATTTCCGGCTGTCATTTGGTGGTAGAGTTGATGCGACAAGGGAAATCGCCACAGAAAGCCTGCGAAGAGGCAGTTGCTCGAATAGTGAATTTGACTAAAAAAAGGAATAAAAATTTAAAAGATATTCAAGTTGGTTTTATTGCTTTAAATAAAAAAGGAGAATATGGTTCATATTGTATTCAGGGCGGTTTCAATTATGCTGTCAATGATGCTATGGGAAATCGATTAATTGATGCCGATTATTTTTTAAAGTAAATGAAAAAAGCACAACTGGGAATTGCGTGTTTTAATTTAGAATCGGCGATTATCCCACAGAAAAATGGTGCCGATAGAGTAGAATTATGTGCCAGTATGAAAGAGGGCGGAATAACGCCAGATTATGAACTCACTAAAACTGTTCGTAAAAAAATAGCTATAGATTTGAATGTTATGATTCGGCCTCGTGGTGGGGATTTTATTTATTCTGATTTTGAATTCGAACAAATGAAATCAGAAATTTTGACATTCAAAAAACTTCAGGTTGATGGTTTTGTTTTTGGAATTTTAAAAGAAGACGGTAATGTAAATGAACTACAAAATGCGGAATTAGTAGCTTTGGCAAACCCATTGCCTTGCACATTTCATCGCGCTTTTGATGGAATAAAAAACAAATTGAAAGCACTTGAATCTTTAATAGAATGTGATTTTAAAACTATTTTGACTTCTGGCCAAGAGACCAATGTGGTTGACGGTATTGATGTTTTGGCTAGATTAGTGGAAAAGGCGAATAATAGGATTGTAATTATGCCAGGCGGCGGATTGCGTTCATCAAATATTGAATTATTAAAAGAAAAAATAAAAGCTGTTTTCTATCATTCATCAGCAATTATTGATGTTGGGGAAATAGCAAATGAGGAAGAAATACAAGCCATAAAAACACATTTATAATTCGCATAATTTTGTGAAATCAAAAAACTCGGAGTTGGCATACTCCGAGTTTTTCTTTTTGCAACTAACTAACTAACTAACTAACTATTAATACTAATTTTACAAAAGCCCTCCGCCTCCTTGGGTTTCGTTCTTGTCTCTTTGCTTTCTTGCGGCTGCTTTGTTTTTTCCGCTTCCAAATCTGTAATTAAAACCTAAATAAACGGTTCTGCTTTCCCAATTGAATTCTCCATTTGTTTTGTAAGGACGTTCTCCATTAAAAGCAAATCGCATGGTTTTGAAAATATCACTGAATCGCGCACTGATGGTTCCGCTACCTTTCAATACGTTATAACTCGCCCCAATATCCATTTTCCACATTGGGCTTCTGTCAAGCTGAAGACTTAAATCTCTTCCTCTGTACATTCCAAATAATTGAAAACGCAAGTCCTTTGTTGCTTTGAACGTATTATTAATACGGGCATTAAAGGTTGTAACATCTATCTCTACAAATTCATAATTTCCCGGCGTATCCTCAATAGTGCCTTTGGTTTTCTTATTGTAGGCATCAAAACTGATATTGGCACTCCACCATTTTTTGAAATCTAGGTTTCCGGAAACTTCAACTCCGTACGCATTATTGTTATCAAAATTATCGTAAGAGATGATTTGTCTGTTCGGAGCATTTGGATTTGTGAAAATCACACGTGTTATTTCGTCTTGAATTCTTCTATAAAAAATCCCTGAAGTAATAGAGCCAATTTTAGTTTTTCGGGTGTAATTTAATTCAAATGAATTGGTGAATTGAGGAACCAAAAACGGATTTCCTTCAGAATCTATCGTTGGTGTACTCCATTCTCTAATAGGATTTACCTGAGAAATACTTGGCCTGTCTACTCTTCGAGAATAATTCAAACTGAACGAGTTGTTCTCACTAGGGTTGTAGGTTATAAATGCCGATGGATAAATACTTAAAATATCATCTTCAAATTTTGAATCAACTTCACTGACTTTTCTAAATAAAGCTTCAACATTGTATTGTTCTAAACGTGCTCCCGCTTGAAAATTCCATTTTTTCCATTGTTTTCCGAGGGTTGCATAGGCGGAATATAAAGTTCTTTCGTAGGTGAAATCAGAATTGTAAGCATTATTCAAAAACAGGTTGTTGTCCGTATTTTCATTTCTGCTTTCTAAACCTAATTCTAATTTAGTCGTTTCAGAAAGCGGATTTACATAATCAAGATTTACAATCGTATTTTTTCCTAACGTTTTTACATCATTTGTAAACGAATTAGTCGTGCCATTTACATTAGTGTATAATGCATTTTCGGGACTGTCATTTTTATTGTAATTCACTTCTAATTCTAAATTGTGTCCTTCCTTTTTGAAGTCTAATTTGTAATCAAAATTATAAGTTTCAGAGTGGTTTTCGCTTTTATTGTCAAACAATTGGAATCTGTCATTGGTAGCCGACGAAACATAATCGACTTTAGTATTTCCAAAATCTTTTCCTTTAGAAAGGTTCTGATTGGTATAAAAAGAGAATGTGTTTTTGTCATTAATATTGAAATCAAATCCAAGTTTTGCTAAATGAGAGGTATTCTTAGAATTCATGTCAAAAATCTGCTTATTTTCATTGTTTAATTCTTGACTGTTTATAAAACCGTTGTTCGAATATTTCCCATGATTAAAGCCATAATTCCCATAAAAATTGAATTTACCTGTTCTGTAATTTAAGTCAAGAGATGAATTTACTTTTGGTGTTATCCCAAAGGTTACCCCGTTATTTACACTTCCGTTAAATCCGAGTCGGCTATTTTTGTTTAAAACAATGTTGATGATTCCGCTCATTCCTTCCGGATTGTATTTAGCCGACGGATTGGTGATTAACTCAATTTGTTTGATGGATGCGGATGGAATTTGTTGCAAAACTTGAGCGGCATCCATATTTGTTGGTTTTCCATCGATTAGGATCCGAACATTTGAATTTCCTCTTAAACTGATGGCGTTTGTTTGCGGATCAACACTCACAGATGGAATGTTGTTCATTATTTCTGCAGCTGTTGCTCCGGCAGATATTAAATCTTTTCCCACGTTTATAATCTTACGGTCAATTTTTTGTTCAATGGTAGATTTTTCTTTTACAATTTCGACTCCTTCCAGCTTAATTGCATCTTCTTCAAGAGCAATGGTGTTAAAGTTGATGCTATTGTCTAACGTTAATTTAGCCGATTTTGAAATCGTTTTGTATCCCATAAATTGGATCTCTACGATATAATCTTTCAATGCTAAATTTTTGATTTGAAAAGTTCCCTTCTCAGATGTAATTCCGCCAGTAATTACTTTGCTGTTTTCTTTTATCACAACATTCACATACGGCAATGGCTCGTTAGTGTTTTTATCAGTGATTTTTCCTGAAATACTTCCGGAATTATTAAGAAGTGTCGGTTTGACCGAAGTTTGCGCCTGCATTGAAAACAATGTTCCAATAAAGCAGATTAAGATTAATTTAAGTTTCATGATTGATTGTGATTTAATTGATTGATGATGCAAAGGTAAATATTTATTTTAATATTATGTATTACAAAGTACTATTTTATACATAAATATAATTTTTTTGATTTTGAATCTACATAATAGACTGATGAGGCTCAGTTTTGTTACATACATTCTGCATTTTTATTTATTTAAATAACAAAAAAAGGGCTTTCGATTAGAAAAGCCCTTCTAGAGAATAGAGTAATATTTATCGTTTTAGAGAAAAATGGGATTTATATTCTTTGGTGACAGTGTCTTCAGTATACGAGATTGAAAACCAATAATCATCCGCTGGTAGCGCATAACCATTGAAAGTTCCATCCCAACCAGAGCCATTTGCGAATAATTCTTTTAGCAGTTTTCCATAGCGATCAAAAATATATAATTTAAAATTTTCGCTATTTGGTATTCCAGTAATATTCCAAGTGTCATTAAAACCATCTCCGTTTGGAGTGAAGAATTTAGGACTGTTAATCAGCTTAACCGATATTGGATTGGTAAAGGTTCCACAATTGGCATCGCTAACCGATATTTCGTGAAGTCCGGAACTTACATCGTTAAATACGTTACTACTTTGAGGGGAACCTCCATCTAAAGAATACAGAAAATTACTCCCATCTCCTACAAACGGGACGGCATTGACAGTTATGGTTTGGTTATCCGTGAACCATCCGCTGGTTGTAAATGTTACGGAAGAGGGTATCGAAGATTCAATAACCATAAAAGGGACGATGTCAGAGGTACAACCAAAAATAGATAAGTTGGTAACAGTGAGTGTGTAGTTACCAGGTTCACTTGTTGAAAAATTTTCTTCGGTACCTACTAACGTCCCGTCTTCGCTTTTCCATTCAAAAGAGAATTGAGGTGTAGTAAATCCACTTTTAATAAAAGCATCAGTCGTGATTCCGGTATCAATATCAATACAAATGGCTGGAATGTTAAGTACTGGTTTTGGTTTTGCGGTGATAGTAATTACCATTGGTCTTTCAACAGGACAAATAACTGTTGCAGATGTTCCTGATTCGGCATACGCATAAATAGTGGTTGAAGCAGTGATGAAATCCCCCGGAAATTTTTCAGTGTTGTTGCTTCCCGGACCACCTGGATTTGTAAAATATCTTGTTACAGGTGCTGTGTAGGACGGCAGTTCATAAGATTCGCATCTTGTTACAGGCGCAATAGTTGTTATGGTTGGGCTATTATTAATGGTAATAGTAAAAGGGTCTTCATCAGTACAATTAACTCTATTGTTATTCTCTACGTAAACATATATCGTTGTCGTGGTAGTTATTGGGGAATAAGGAGGGAGCAATCGTACTCCAGTTCCATTTGGACCACTTGGAGCGGTGTAATAACTTCCCATACCTACGATGGCTGGTAAGTTAAAACTATTGCAAGCATATTGATCTTCTTTGTCATTTACAAAAGTTACCAAAACGTCTATACTGTATTCTGAAACGCAGGTATTTGGTGCTGTAGCTGCGACATAAACATAGATTATTTTTGAGGTTGTCAAAACGGTACCAGCCGGTAAAACAGGATTCGTTGGCGATGGACCACCGGCAAATTCGTAATATTCCCCATTTCTTAAATCATCTAAAATATAACTTTGACCACATCGAATAACTTCTACAGGTTTTGCATCAATTACAGGAGATTTATTAATGGTAATTAGGAATTCTTCTTCAACATAACAAGGTCCACTTACAGCTTTATCATAGAAGTACATTTTTTGAGTTGTGGTAACCGGAAATCCCACTGGACGAAGTTGTCCAGTCCCTAAAGGTCCGGTATAGTAGTTGCCTGAATGTGCCACACTAGGTAAATAATAGACATCGCATTGAGGGGTGGTGTCTGGTATTACTGGTAAAGGAGCAATATTTACAGTAACAGTAAAGTCTAAATTATCGGTGCACGTTTGTCCTGTGACATAAAACCAAAGAGTTGTAGTTGCATTAATTAATGTTCCAGCAGGAACAATATTTCCTCTGCCGGCAGCAGCAGTTCGATATTCTCCAACGGTCAATGCAGGGAGACTGTAGGCAGAACAGGAATTTACATCTGTTGGAGGTGTAATACTTCCCACGCTAATAAAAAACGTGAAGGTTTTTTCGTCAACACAATTTTTTGGAACCGTACCACTCTCTTTATACACATAAATAATGGTCGTCGTATTTATTACTGTTCCTGGAGACAAAAGAGATCCACTTTTATTACTACCAGTATAATAAACACCACCATTTGGATCAACGGGCAGCGTGTAAGAAGTACATGCAAATTGATTTGGGTAATTAGGCAATAGACTAAATGGAATTATAGTTATAGCAAATGGGTTTTCTTGCGTACAGGATGGTGTAACAGTAGTATCTTCAAACCATACATATATTCTGTTTACTCCTGCAGTATTTACTATAAATCCAGCTGGTAACTGGATATTTCCCGGAGTAGTGGGACCTCCGCTTTGAGTGAAATATTTTGCATACGGTAAAGCTGGAAGGGAATATTGTATACAATAGGTTTCAGAAGCTGGTGTGATTGTGTCTAAATCAGCAATGGTAACATTAAAAGAATCTTGGTTGGTACACAGTCCAGATTGATTAAAAACATAAAGGTTCATTGTGGTAGTGTTAATAACATCCCCGGCAAAAAGTTGTGTTCCAGTTCCGTTATTTCCAGTCCAGTATTGCGCTCCAGCTTTTGTTAATGGTGGGAGTTTGTAAGAGGTGCATACAAATACATCTGGCAATATATCTACTTCTGGTAAAGGCGTGACAATCAAATTAAAACTGGTAATAACAAAACAACTGGGATTTGAAATATTTTGTAATCGCACCCATAATGTTGTGCTTGCCGATAATAATTGGTTGCTCGAATTTAAAGTTATACTATTAGTATTGCTATTTGCTCCCGTTTCCGAGGAGTGAAAAGTGAGGATGTTGTATGAGGTGTTTTGAGAACCAGTAATGGACGCAATTTGTGACGTTAAGTTAAAATTAGCTTTCAGAGGAGTTTCAGATAAATTTCTGGAACACAATGTATTATCAATAGGAATATTTGCAATTAGTGGCGATGCGACAATTAGCAATTGAAAAGATCTAATTTCATAGCACAACGTGTTAAGGTTTTGAATTCTGACAAAAATTTGTTTGCCACTTTCCGTACTTGAAATAGTTTGAAGAATTGAGATTGCGGCAGTATTTCTCCTAGCATCTGCATCAGTAAAGTGATACGTGATAATTGTATTTGCGGGTAAATCATCTAAAATACCAGTTGTGCTAGTAGATTGGTTAACTCCAGCCAGAATGATTGAACTATTTTTACTGAGATTAAAATCATAAGAGGAAGCCCCCGAATCACACATATAAATGTTGGGAACAGATGTAATTACTCCAATCTTGGGAAAAATTTCTATCGTGATATCATCTGTGACTTCGATGCAACCGGGTTCTTTGTATGTAACACTGTAAATATGAATTCCAGAACTAACCAGTGGAATAACTGTGTTGAGGTCTAATGTTACCCCTGTTTGTGGTGGTGAGAATGCTACTCCTTGTTTTTTCCATTCGAAAGTAGTTCCGGAATCTAAACCTGCGGCGGATAATATTGGTAACGTGTTTCCCGGACAAATTGCAGCATTGTTTGCCGTTATATAATCCCGTCCTACAACATCTTGCCCGATATTAAAACTATTGGCTTGTAGAAAAATAGCAGAATCATAACCCGTATTATTTCCTCCGTCAGCAATAACTAATTTAATGCGATACACGTGCGTAATGTCTAACCCAGTTGCCGAAGCTAGCATTGAAACTGTTTGTCCGTTGAAATTTATGGCAGGGCCAAATCCACCTCCGTTAAAAGCACCAAAATAGTTTGGATTGGCGGAAGGACAGTTAGGATTGTAAGCCGTGTCTCGTATGGTTTCAACAGATACCGGGATGGCTGTGCTTGGTATTACGGCTAAATTTACATTAGCACCGCCGGCTGTTACATCTTTTAAAAGAAAAGCAAAAGCATCCGAGAAGCTGCATTGGGAAGTCCCATATTCTTCAGAAGCAAAAAGAAAAGAAAAATCGAAATTGGGTGTTTTGGGTTGAAAATCAAATTCAATAAAACTGGCATTTATTGAATTAAGAGTTATTCCCGACTGCGAAAGTAAATTAGCTTCCAAATCTGAATCGCCTGACCATGCTGGAATACCATCGCTTAAAATAGTTGTATTGGGTGCCGGAATTTTAGTAACATCTCCCGTACTTAATACAACTCCGTTGGAAAATGGAAAGGCAGAATTAGTATTTTCAAAATAGCCTATTCCGTTGGACGATCCGTAAAATGTTCCTGTTCTTGAAGTTACATTGGTACCCTGAACACATGGCGAATTCACGAGTACCTGATTCACCAATTGGTCAATCGTGTATTTTGTAGTATTTACGGTAACTGCTTGGGAATGAATAGCATATGAAGCCATCAACAATATAAAAATAAGAGTCTTTTTCATGTCTTATGTTGTTAATTTGCAGAGTAAAAATAGTGAAAATTGAATTATCATTTTTAAAAAATGCTAAAATTTTGTTAACTCAATCCTAAATATAGCAGTACAACGGTTTTTTTTATTTGTTAGTGTTTTTAAGACGTAATTGAGTAACTTTTCTAACCAAATTAAGGAATTAGAATTATCTTTGCACTTTTAAATTTACATCATGACATTACAACAGATTCTTACGCCCTCCATTAAAAAAGCTGTAAAAGCTTTATTTGACGTTACTATTGATAAAGCTGAATTTCAAACTACACGCAAGGAATTTGAAGGGGATATAACGATGGTTATTTTTCCATTGTTGAAAGTAGTGAAAAGCAATCCAGTGGAATTAGGGAATAAAATAGGAGCCTATCTTGTTGAAAATTTAGTTGAGGTAAATCGGTTCAATGTAGTTTCCGGATTTTTAAATATTGTTATTTCAGATGATTATTATTTAGATTTTTTTGGAGAAATAAAAGATGATGTTAAATTTGGTTTTGTAACGCCTTCGGAAGATGATAAAGCGGTTATGGTAGAGTATTCCTCACCAAATACGAACAAACCCTTGCATTTAGGTCACGTGCGTAACAACCTTTTGGGATATTCAGTTGCGGAAATCATCAAAGCTTCCGGTAAAAAAGTGTATAAAACTCAAATCATTAATGATAGAGGAATCCATATCTGCAAATCAATGTTGGCTTGGCAAAAATTCGGAAACGGACAAACTCCAGAATCAACAGGTTTAAAAGGGGATAAATTAGTTGGGAATTATTATGTTGCTTTTGATAAAGCGTACAAAGAAGAAATAGCGCAATTAATGAGCGCCGGCAAAACGGAAGAAGAAGCTAAAAAACAAGCGCCAATCATTTTGGAAGCTCAGGAAATGTTACTAAAATGGGAAGCTGGAGATGAACAAGTAATCACCCTTTGGAAAACCATGAATCAATGGGTCTATGATGGTTTTGCCAAAACCTATGAAAATCTTGGTGTTGATTTCGATTGTTTTTATTATGAAAGCAATACGTATTTGTTAGGAAAAGATGTCGTTCAAATTGGTTTGGACAGAGGCGTTTTCGAAAAAGATCCTGACGGTTCCGTTTGGATTGATTTAACAGACGAAGGTTTAGACCGTAAAATTGTATTGCGTTCAGATGGTACCGCGGTATATATGACACAAGATATTGGCACTGCCATTCAGCGTGTAAAAGATTATCCGGATGTAGGCGGAATGGTGTATACCGTAGGAAATGAGCAGGATTATCACTTTAAAGTGTTGTTTTTAATTCTGAAAAAACTAGGTTTTGACTGGTCTAAAAATCTATTTCATTTGTCTTACGGAATGGTTGATTTACCTTCGGGGAAAATGAAAAGCCGTGAAGGAACGGTTGTCGATGCCGATGATTTAATGCAGGAAATGACAGATACAGCACAAAAAATTGCAGAAGATTTAGGAAAATTAGATTCCTATTCTGCTGATGAAAAAGCAAAATTATACTACACGATTGGTTTAGGGGCTTTAAAATATTATATTTTAAAAGTAGATCCAAAAAAACGAATCCTATTCAATCCGGAAGAATCGGTAGATTTTGCAGGAAATACTGGACCGTTTATTCAATATACATACGCCAGAATTCAATCGATTATTCGTAAAGCAAATTTTGATTTTTCGAATAAATCAAAAATGACAACGCTTCATGAAAAAGAAAAAGAATTGGTGAAACAATTAGAGTTATTCCCTGACGTTATTCAAAATGCTGCACAGCATCACAGTCCTGCTTTGCTTGCTAATTATACCTATGATTTAGTTCGGGAATACAATTCATTCTATCAGGCGGTTCCTATTCTCGGTGAAGAGGATTTAGAAAAGAAAATTTTTAGAGTTCAATTGTCTAAAAAAGTTGCCGATACTATTGCTGCTTCATTTAAATTGTTGGGAATTAATGTTCCGGAAAGAATGTAATTTTTTTGGCTTATTTTTTGTGAAAACAATGTTTTTTTAATACATTTAGTATCAAATAAACACTTTAGTCATGAAAAAACTGTTTTTATATCCACTTTTGTTTGGTGTTTTTTTGCTAAATGTAGCCGGAACCTGCTGTGCTGACGATCCCGAAATAGTGTCTAATGCAAAAAATGATTTGGTAAAAGTAAATGGTATACTAAGTGAAGGCACTTGGAAAGTGAGCTATTTTATTGATAAAAATAGTAATCTGACAAGTGAATATTCAGGATATAATTTCACTTTTGGAACGAATGAAATTTTGACTAGTAACGATGCTGCCAATACGTTTTCTGGGAAGTGGTCTGTCGTAAAATCAAACGGTATCAATAATAATCCAAACAATGATTTGGATTTTGTTATTTCATTTTCAAGTTCTGAAACATTAATGAAGTTATCGGAGCATTGGGATGTCACTGAAATTGAAGAAACTAAGGTTCGGATGAAAAGTAAATCGAGCAATGTGGATGGAATCAATTATTTGACTTTCAAAAAAAAATAAATTTATGGTGTTTCACGATTTCGTAAAACTTTAAAAGCAGTCTTAAAAAAGACTGTTTTTTTTATAATATTATGAATACAACTTCAAAATCAAATGCTTAAATTTGCATTTCAAAATAAATCAATACTATGTTCGATAATTTAAGCGATAAACTAGATAAAGCCTTTCATATACTTAAAGGTCACGGAAAAATCACCGAAATAAATGTAGCCGAAACGCTCAAAGAGGTGCGGAGAGCTTTACTTGACGCGGATGTTAACTTTAAGATTGCCAAAGATTTTACCGCCAAGGTAAAAGAAAAAGCGATTGGTCAGGATGTATTAACGACACTTCAACCAGGACAATTATTGGTGAAGTTAGTAAAAGATGAATTGACAGAATTAATGGGTGGTGATGTTGCCGGAATTAATCTTTCGGGAAATCCATCGGTTATTTTGATGGCAGGATTGCAAGGATCAGGGAAAACTACTTTCTCAGGAAAATTGGCCAATTATCTTTTAACAAAGAAAAATAAAAAACCATTATTAGTAGCGTGTGACATTTACCGTCCTGCGGCAATTCAACAATTATATGTTGTTGGAGATTCAATAGGAGTTGAGGTTTATTCAGAGCCAGAAAATAAAAACCCTGTTGAAATTGCTCAAAATGCAATCAAACATGCGAAAGCGAACGGATTCAATGTAGTGATTGTCGATACAGCTGGTCGTTTAGCAGTCGATGAGGAAATGATGAACGAAATAGAACGCGTTCATAAAGCCATTCAGCCGCAAGAAACATTATTTGTTGTGGATGCAATGACAGGTCAAGATGCTGTAAATACAGCAAAAGCCTTCAATGAAAGATTAAATTTTGATGGGGTTATCTTAACCAAATTAGATGGAGATACTCGTGGTGGAGCTGCAATTTCGATTAAATCGGTTGTTAATAAACCCATAAAATTTGTAGGTACAGGGGAAAAGATGGATGCGATTGATGTGTTCTATCCAATTCGTATGGCTGAAAGGATTTTGGGAATGGGAGACGTTGTGACTTTGGTAGAAAGAGCTCAGGAGCAATTTGACGAAGAAGAAGCAAGAAAAATCCAAAAGAAAATTGCTAAAAACGAATTCGGTTTTGATGATTTCCTTTCTCAAATTCAACAGGTAAAAAAAATGGGTAATATGAAAGATTTGGTTGGAATGATACCAGGTGCATCAAAAGCCATGAAAGATGTTGAGATAGAAGATGATGCTTTTAAACATATTGAAGCGATAATCCATTCGATGACGCCAATTGAAAGAAGCAAGCCGGCGTTAATCGATGTAAAAAGGAAAACCAGAATTGCAAAAGGTTCCGGAACTAAAATCGAACAAGTGAATCAGTTGATGAAGCAGTTTGACCAAATGAGCAAGATGATGAAAATGATGCAGGGACCAGGAGGAAAAAACCTGATGAAAATGATGGGCGGCATGAAAGGCGGAATGCCAGGAATGAAATAAAAATGAGTCAAAAGCCGAAAGTCTTAAAATTGTAATGATTTTAAGACTTTCGGCTTTAATGCATAAAACTAAATAACAATGCAACTACTAGACGGAAAAAAAACAGCGGAAGATATTAAGAGTGAAATCGCTGCAGAAGTACAAAAAATGAAAGACAATGGGGAGAAAGTTCCTCATTTAGCAGCGCTGATTGTTGGAAATGATGGAGCGAGTTTAACCTATGTGGGCAGTAAAGTAAAAGCTTGCGAAAGAGTAGGTTTTGAATCTACCTTAGTGAAAATGCCAAGTACAACTACTGAAGTTGAATTGCTAAAAAAGATAAAGGAATTAAATGAGAATGAAGCTATTGATGGATTTATTGTTCAGTTGCCGCTTCCCGAGCAAATTGACGAGCGGAAAGTTTTGATGGCGGTTGATCCAAGCAAAGATGTGGATGGATTTCATCCTGAAAATTTTGGAAAAATGGCGTTAGACATGACTACTTTTATTCCTGCAACTCCTTTCGGAATTTTAGAATTATTAGAAAGGTACGGAGTAGAAACAAAAGGAAAACATACTGTAGTAATTGGTCGCAGCCATATAGTGGGAAGACCAATGAGTATTTTGATGGGAAGAAAAGGATTTCCTGGAAATTCAACGGTAACTCTAACGCACAGTTACACTAAAAATATTGAAGAAATAACCATTCAGGCGGATATCATCATTACGGCTCTGGGTGTTCCTAATTACCTAAAAGCGAACATGGTGAAAGAAGGAGTTGTTGTAATTGATGTGGGTATTACTCGTGTTCCTGATGAAACTAATGAAAAAGGATATGTAATCACCGGTGATGTTGATTTTGAACAAGTAAGTAAAAAATCATCTTTTATTACTCCAGTTCCGGGTGGAGTAGGACCAATGACAATTGCAATGTTGTTGAAAAATACACTTTTAGCAAGAGAAATGAAAAGAAACAAATAGAGAAAATAGTTTTGATTAAAAGCCTTAAACACACGTTTAAGGCTTTTTTTATCTTAAAAAACGCTTAAATTTATCATGATTGATGCTAAAACGGAATTTAAAGAATACTTTTGCATCACTTAAAAATGACCTTTAAAATGGACGATTATTATTCGGAAATATTAAACTAATACAGCTCTTGCACTGTTTTCAAGACGCTGTAAATAAACCTATAGAATTTTGAAATGAGAGCTTTTTACAAAAATAATAACGGGTTAATTGCCATTCCTGAATGGATTCCTAACTGTTGGATAAATATTGAATGCCCTACCGAAGCAGAAAAAAAATATTTACTCGACGAATTACAAATTCCTGAAGCATTTTATAATGACATTGAAGATATTGACGAAAGACCAAGGATAGAAATTGAAAATGGTTGGACTTTAATTATCATGCGAATTCCTGTAAAGAGCAACGATGTGAAGTTGCCTTTTCATACGATTCCTGTCGGGGTTGTCTTTAAGGAAGAAGTTTGCATCACCATCAGTTTCCATCAAACGGAAATGATTACTGACTTTGTAACCTACACGAAACGCAAAAATATCAACATAAAAGATAACTTCGATTTAGTGCTGAAGTTATTGCTGTCGTCCAGTGTTTGGTTTTTGAAATACTTAAAGCAAGTCAATCAAAAAATAAAATTAGCCGAGGACAATTTAGAGAAGTCAATAAAGAATGAAGAATTACAAGCGTTGCTTCAAATAGAAAAATGTTTGGTATTCTTTATGACATCGTTGAAGGGGAATGATATTTTGTTACACCGAATTAAGAATATAAAATCCCAAAAAGAGCATTTTGATTTGGATCTGCTGGAAGATGTGGAAATTGAATTGCGTCAGGCGCAAGAAACTACGAATATTTACAGCGATATCTTAACGGGGACTATGGATGCTTATGCTTCTGTGATTTCTAACAATATGAATACGATTATGAAGCAAATGACTTCGATTTCGATAATTCTTATGATTCCAACATTGATTGCAAGTTTGTACGGAATGAACGTTCCCAATGATTTACAAGACAATCGCTATGGAATCTGGATTGTCATTTCTGGATCCGTTTTGTTATCTGCTTTTGGTGTGTTTTTGTTCAAAAGAAAAAGATGGTTTTGATTTTTTGATTACCATATACAATCTTATTTTTTTCATTTTTGATTGAATAGTTTCATAATCTAAAGCTTTAGACAAAAAGAGTTCGGCCTGCATCCGACTATTTTCCTTCTCTCTTGAAATTTCAATGTATTGTCAATCTCATTTCTTTTGGACATAATAATTGCTGCGCCTTTCATCATTGCAATTTAGTGCAGATAAAAATGTAGGCTCTGCCCCTTTATTTACAGCGATATTGTAATCCGTGATTGTATTTCCCTAATTCACAAAACTGCAAAAAAGAATCGTTCCCTAAAAATACCAAACCATTTGATTGAACTTTTAAATAATCAAAAATAGTTTTTCTTCCCCTCCTTTAAAGGGGTCGCGGGAGAGAGAGGATTCTCTATTTCAACTTTTTTATCAATTTAGCTTCATCAGCAAATTTTCGTATTTCAATTTTTGGGGAACCCAGCAGTTGGATTTCTGATTTATCAGCCGCATCAATAATCACGGCTGTTTCAGTAAATAGACTGCAGTTGGAATAACTTTCGGTCGTTACATCCGCATTTTTTGTAGTCAACTTGTTGCCAGTAAATGAGGCATTGTTGTCCAGTCGAAGCATAGTATTTACAGCGTTTCCTTCAAGAGTAGCACCTGATTTTTGGTACATATCCACTTTCAAATCGGTAGTGTTAACTAAGGCTTTCAGCGATGCATTTTTACTTAATTCGATTATCGTATTTTCTGATTTTAAATTGAGTTCTATTTTTGATTTATCGTCTGCCTGAAGTAAGAAATCCTTGGTGTTAACGTTCAAAAATAATTTGGAAACATCATGGGCTTTTAAAGTAATGGTTTTCAATAAAAGTTCCTGTATCGCATTGACGGTCGATTCATCTTTTGAAGTAATCAGATTCAAATCAGTGGTATACGTCACTCGGACTATCATTTTTTTATAGTTTGTGGCTTGCTTTGTAGTATAAACTCGCAATATTTTATCACTTAAATCTAAAGAAATAATGTCATGTAAGTTTTCGTCGGCCTCGATTTTTAATTCTGTTTTTTCCCCTCTTTCCAGATGAACTTCGAGATTGTCTTCGACTATTAATGCTTCAAAATTACCAACTTGTCTTTGTTCCACAGTCACCGTTTTTGATCCTTTTATTTTTTCCTTATTTTGTGCCAGTGTCAATGTGGTTGATAAAAGGAGCAGGAGTATAACCGTATATTTTTTCATAGTCATTTGGATTAGAGTCTACACAAATATAAAAAAATCATCCGCTTGTGATGGATGATTTTTTGATTTTAGTAAAATGATTTTTTTTATGGACAACTTCTTTCTTAGCGCATTTTCTTTATGCCTTGGTAAACAAGAATTCCTGACCCTCCATTTTTAAGGTAAATTCTGTTTTATTCTCTTTAAACTGAATTTCAATCCCTCCTTCCTGATCAGCACCAAACGTATCTTTACCAATAGAGTCAAAATGAATGGATGTTTCGCCTTCTGGAGTTACTACAAGTATTCCATTATCTTCGCTAAAAGCTAATTTTACTGAAATCTGTTTACTTACAAAATCACCCAAATATTCATCTAAAATAACTGCTTTTTCCAGCTCACTTTTCTCTGAACTCCACACGTTATTTGTTGTATTTGTATCAGGTAAAGCTTGATCTGGATCTAAAGTAATGGTGTCAATCTCTTCAGTAGAAGCATGTTTAAATGACCAGGATGTATTGCGTTGCCATATTTCTACCGGTAGTTGCACACGACTAATAGTTCCGCTTTTGGTTTTAATTTCTAATACGACAGGCATAGCCATTTTTTCCAGATTTTCGATGTAAATAAGCGCTCCCAATTTAGGATCATTTTTTAAATACTTTATCTTAGAAATGCCTTGGTCTAAACTCCAATTGTTTACAAACCATGATCTCCAAAACCAGTTTAAATCTTCTCCGGAAACATTCTCCATAGTTCTGAAAAAATCATCTGGCGTTGGATGTTTAAAAGCCCAACGTTCGGTATAAACTCTAAAGGCTTTATCAAAACGTTCTTTGCCTAGCACCTGATCACGCAACATAACTAATCCTGAGGACGGTTTTTCGTAAGCGAGTAATCCCATATTATGTTCTTTCATCCCGTCTGGAGCGGTCATAATAGGTTCTAATTTCGGATTGGTTAACATATCTGCCATTCTTTGCATATCTGAAGGTCGTCTGGGTTTATATTCTCCCTTATTGAAATCTTCGGCACTCAATGAGTTGATGAAAGTATTAAATCCTTCGTCCATCCAGGCAAATAAACGTTCGTTAGAGCCCACAATCATGGGGAACCATCCATGTCCAAATTCATGATCCGTAACTCTCCATAACTCTTTGCCTTTTGATTGCCAATCACAAAACACAATTGCGGGATATTCCATTCCGCCTTCGTTTCCTGCTACATTAGTTGCTGTGGGATAAGGATATTCAAACCATCGTTTAGAATAATTTTCAACCGATGATTTTGTGTATTCTGTTGAACGACTCCAAGCATCTTGACCACCGCTTTCAACAGGGTAGGCTGAAATGGCTAATGATTTTTTACCACTTGGCAAATTAATTTTTGCGGCATCAATAATAAATGCTGCCGAAGATGCCCAAGAAACATCGCGAGCATTTTTTATTTTAAAATGCCAATTTAAAGTAGATTCTCCAATAGGTCTTGAAGCAATATTTGTTACTTCTTCCGCCGAACGAATTGTCACTGTTTTGTCGCTTTGAGAAGCAGTTGCCCATCGTTTTTGCTGTTCAGCAGAATATACCTCAGATGCATTCATTAATTCACCGGAGCTAACTACGATATGATTTGCAGGAGCTGTTATGGTTACATCAAAGTCACCAAATTCCAGATAAAACTCGCCAGCGCCTAAATAAGGTAAGGTATTCCAACCTTTGACATCGTCATAAACACACATTCTAGGGTACCATTGTGCCATTGTAAATATCTTGCCGTTTTTGGTTTCTAAAACCCCCATTCGGTCTGATCCGTAATCTGGAGAAATAAATGAAAAGTCAATTTTAAGTTTAATACTTCCTCCATTTGGATTCACATCCTGAGGAAGGAATACTTGCATTCGTGTATCGATTATTTCATATTTGGCTTCCGTCTCGACAGTCTTTCCATTTTTCCCAGAAACTATTTTGATCGATTTTATTTTGTGACCGCCGTCAAAAACTTGTCCTTTATCTCCATTACGACTACCAGTTATTGGAATTACGGTTTTTCCGCGAGAATTGTTTTTAAATAAATTCTGATCGACATTCATCCATAAAAAAGAAATTTTATCTGGACTGTTGTTAGTGTAGGTTAAAATTTCCGAGCCGATAACTTCATTGTTTTTATCGTTTAATGTGGCTGATAATTTATAATCGGCTTTGTTTTGCCAGTACTTTGGACCGGGCTGTCCACTGGCGGAGCGGGAATCGGTACCGTTTTTAGCGTAAAAATTAGGGCCAAAAGTATCGTGATAATTGTATTTTGATACGGCCTTGCTCGATAGGGTAGTAGCTGGATTCTGTTGCGCCTGTAGCGTCGTAGCTCCAAAAAATAATGCGGCAAAGGATGCAGCCTTCAAGAGATTGTTTTTCATGATTTTATTGATTTTGATTGATGATTGGTAAAAGTGCTGTATTGTTTTTTTAGGAAGTGACATTAATTTATAAAATGCCCACTTGTTTTAAATTTTACTGTAAATAAAGAGTTGATTAGGTCTTTTTGATTAACTAAAGCGAAAAAAACACCCATGATTGGTGGATGTTTATTTTTAAAATTTGAATTTTTTTTTACTGTCTGCTAATACTGCCTCCAGAACTGGTATTCTTCTGAATTGATTTTGGTTGTATATCGTAATTAATATCCCCTCCGCTGGATGCTTTTGCAGTTAAGCTGACTATAGGATGAACACTTATGGAAGCTCCACTGGAAACATCGGCACTAACTTCATTTGCAAATAATTTATCAGCGTTGATTTCGCTACCACTTGATGCAGTCGTTTTCATCTGTAATGCTTTCCCATTAATCGTGATGCTACTTCCGCTACTGGTGTCACAAGTAATATTGTCAGATTCAATACTCACATCGATGGAGGCGGCACTAGAAGTATTTAATCGGATGTTTTCCCCTTTCAGTGTATTCTTACTCGTTATCGTTGCACTACTTGTGGCCTCTAGCTCATCAATAATTGGCATTTTTACAGTAACTTTTTTAGATCCTATATTAGAAAAATAATTTTTATTACAAGAAATAATAAGGGTTCCATTTTCTACTGTGGTGGTAATGTGTTTTTGTAAATTATCATCAGCTTCAACCACTATTTCCGTTTTATCTGATTGCTCAATAACCAGGTCTATGCCGTTGTTGACTTCTATGCTTTTAAAATCACCTTCAACATTTCGTCTCTCGGTGGTTACATTTCCACTTCCTTCTATTGAATTCAATTTGATGGTGTGGTTGCACGAAGCGAGTAACAAAGCACTGAATACAACCAGAATGAATTTTGTAATTAATGTGATGATTTTTAACATGACTAATTCGTTTTAATGATTATACCGTCTTTATTTATTTTCAATCCTTTATTGTTATTGTTTGATTTTATAGTATCATTTTCTATTGAAACTCCGTCGTTGTTAATGGTAACTGTCACATCTGTACTGTCGTTTTCAGTATCACTGTCCACATCATTGTACTCGTTTTCATTTGCAGGACAATTTAAACATTTTATTTGAGAATTCTCAACTTTGTAAATGTAATTACCTGAACTGTAGTGCAAATTAAAATATTCGTCATCTGATCTATCATAATTTTGTATTGAAGTATCTGGTTTTAATAGTGTTCCTTCTGGTAAGTATAATGTTATTTCTATTTCTTGATCTCTGTATTTATTTTTTAAATCAGTAAGTAAATAGTTGTCTAAAATCAATTGATTGCCAATTATTTTATAACCGTATTTAATTTGTTCGGCTCTTTGTTTTGCTTCTGATAATGATTTTCCTCTTGCCTCTTTTTCAATCTGAAGATAAGGCAGTTTTTCATCTGTTTTTTCGATTTTGATACTTACTTCATTCGAATAAATAATATCAGTTCCGGTAGAATCTTGTGTTACCATGAAATCATTACGGTCTTCCACATTTTTAGCAAAATAATCATTGTGTTTGAATTTGATGTAAAGCGTATCATTCGGATTCAAATTGATAGTTTCTTTCTTAACCACTCGTCCATCAACTGCAAACGCACTGGCTTGTTTTATTCCAATTGATATTGCTAATGCAACTGCGATTAACCAAAGAGCCAGCAAGGTGTATTTAGCAATGTTCCCTATTGATTTCATATTAGGGGCTAAAAGTTTAAAACCTAATAATGCTAGAAAAAAGAACGGAATTCCAACGGTAAAGAACATTAAAAGTCCAAAGGCCCATATTGGATAATCTGTAAAATTCCCCGCTTCTATAAAACCTTGCCATGGGAAATCAATAAATGCACCTGAACCTAGGGTAAAAATTCCAATTAAAAGAAAAAATAATACAGTTACTCCTCCAAGTATTAAAAGTACTCCTAAGAACTTTGCGAAAATCTTGAAAACAGTCATGATGAAATCACCAAAAGAGCTTCCTATTTTCCCGGCACTTGTTTTTATTTGATTGCCGTATTTGTCATAATCGACATTTTTTATTTTATCAGAAACATTTTCAAATTCCTCACGCACTTTTTTTTCAATGTTGGAAATCGTAACAGGTTCTCCTGTCATTTCCAGTTTCTCTGTAGTAGTGAGAGCCTCTGGAGTCACAATCCAAAGAATTATATACGCCAGGATTCCAGTTCCAAATCCAGCAAAAACCAATAAAATGAGTACGATTCTGATCCAAACGGCGTCAATACCAAAATAATGTCCCAATCCTGAAGCAACTCCGCCAATCATTCCTTTTTCTTTATCACGATATAATTTTTTTGTAGCTCTCGTTGCGGTGCTGTTATAGGTATTTGTTCCTTTCAATTCATCTTCAATGATATAATCTTCCGGTTGACCCATAACGGCAATCACTTCGTCTACATCGTTTAAACCGATAACATATTTATCCGTTTTTTGCTTTTCGTTCAATAATTCCGAAACACGCATCTCAATATCTTTGATGATTTCATCGTGTCCGGATGAATTGGATAAAGAACGTTTTATCGCGTCAAAATAGCGTGTCAATTTTTGGTATGCATCTTCATCGATGTGAAAAAACATTCCGCCTAGGTTTATATTTACAGTTTTGTTCATGACTATTGTTTTTGGTTGGTTATTAGGTTTACGGCATCGGATAATTCAGTCCAGGTACCATTTAATTCGTTTAAAAAAGTTTGTCCAATTTCTGTCAGACCGTAATATTTTCTTGGCGGTCCTGAAGTGGATTCTTCCCAACGGTAGTTGAGCAATCCATCGTTTTTTAGTCGTGTTAATAACGGATATATGGTTCCTTCCACCACTAATAATTTTGCATTTTTCAAAGTGTCCAATATTTCCGATGTGTAGGCATCTTTTTCTTTTAAAACAGATAGGATGCAAAACTCGAGAACACCTTTTCGCATTTGAGCTTTCGTGTTTTCAATGTTCATAATTTCTTTTTTTTGATTTTGTGTTGATTAAACCGTTCATTTTTTGATTGTTTTGCCAGTTCGCCTTTCTGGCTCGGATGATGATTTGTCATTGTGAGGAACGAAGCAATCTCCTATTGCCTGATACTCTTTTAATTTTTTTGGAGCTAATTCCTGCTTTCCATTTCAATCTTTTATATTTTTAAAGAAAAAATATAAAAGGATTTCCATTGCAATCAGGGCTAGTTTGTTCGCTTTATGTATTACGTTTTTTCTCTTTTAATCTGATTGCTTCCTTATTTAATGAACGGAATCGTTATTGGATATTTGTATCGTTCTCCGTTTGATGTTTTGATCGAGGCATAAATAATTAAAAAGAATTCAGCCACTTTCAAAAGTCCGAAAATCAAAACGCAAATTAATCCAACCGTTAATAGTGCAATGTTGTCTTCGAAGTTGAAATTCGAAAGTGTAATGTCATTATGATGTACCAATGATTGGAAAGAAACATTTTCGAAAGCTGAAATAAGAAACGAAGGAATCGCAATCATAATCAGCACTAAGGAGTAGAGTAATAAACTCAATTGAAAATTCAGAACTTGTTTTCCGTGATGATCTACAAATTCGGATTCCTCTTTTTTGGTACTCCAAAGAATTATTGGAAAAATATAATTTCCAAAAGGAATGAAATATTGAGTAAGTGAACTCAAATGTGTAAATGTTGCGATGTTTTTTTCAGTAGTTGTTTCCATTTTTTTTGATTTTGATGATGATTAAAACTTTCAGCGCAATTACTAAATATGTTACCTAGTAATTTCTTATGCAAATATATATCTAAAAGACAGTATCTTGTTTCACATAGTACCTAAAATTAACATAAAATTAACAAAACAATTTTATATGTACGCATACTATTTTTTTGTATTTTAGCAAAAAAACCACTGATTATGAACCCGCCAGGATTTAAAAACCCAATAATAAGAAGCAATGGCGGTATTATATTTCTTTAAAAAATAAACAGTAACTACTTATGAAACTTACCGCGTCAAAACTTAATAAATTTCTATTGTTCAAATTACCGTCGGCATTTATTTGTGGTGTACGTGTAAAAACCATTGATGAGAACCAATGTGTGGTGTCTGTAAAACACCGTTGGATCAACCAAAATCCATTTAACTCGATGTATTTTGCAGTACAAGCCATGGCGGCTGAACTTTCTACAGGAGCTTTGGTAATGTTTCAAATTCAAAAAAGCGGCAGGAAAATCTCAATGTTGGTAGCCAATAATAAAGGTAATTTTACGAAAAAAGCGACTGGCAGAATTACTTTTACTTGTAATGATGGGCATTTGATAGAAAAAGCAATTCAAGAAACCATAACCACTGGAGTAGGACAAACTTTCTGGATGAAATCCATAGGAACCGATGAAAAAGGAATTCAGGTATCAGAAATGGATTTTGAATGGAGTGTCAGGGTAAAATAAAAACGGATTCCCTCACGAAATATACCAATAAAAAACGCCTCTAAATTTTAGAGGCGTTTTCTGTTAGATAAAATAAGAATCTTTTAGATTAACATTTTTTTCCACTTGCTTTAGCCATTGTGGCATCGCATTTTTTCCCTTCAGCTTTGCATTTTGTTTTGCATTTTTCAAGTTCTGCTGCAGTCATATCTTTTGACTTTGAGTCTTTTTTTGTACAACAGGATTCTTTTTTCGTTTGATCTTTAGTTACAGTTTTGACTTCCTGTGCACTACCATTTAGGATAAGGAATGCTATTGCTACAAATGTTACTATTTTTTTCATTATCTAAATTTTAAAATCGGTTTCTATTTTACATCGAATATCAATTCAAATATAAATAATAATTCAAATTAATCGATACGATTTACATTAATATGTATTTAATTGTATTTGATTTTTTCGCAGAAAAAACGAATTAATTAATAATTATCTTTTTGCTGAGAACTCCTGTTGACGTTTTAAGTAGTGCAATGTACACTCCTGAACTTATTTTTTTTATAGGAAGCTGGATGTTTTCCTGACCTTGATTTTCAATCTCCCAATTGGCAACGGCCTGTCCAAGAATATTGAATAAGGTGACATCTTGAACTGTTGTATCCAGTAATTTATTATTGATTACGAGCGTATTTTTGTTTTGTGAATGCAGAATTACAATATCATTTGTACTACTGATTTCTTCATTTGTAGCAAGGGTTTTATCTTTAAAACGCAATGAAAATCGGTTGTGGAATTCCCCTTTAGGAATATTGATTTCAAAAGTTTTATTCCTGATGTTATGGTACATTTTTGTTTCGTCATCATACACAAAAATAGGTTGGTTGGTTTCAAAATTTTCTGCATCATCAATCATGAATTTTATGGTTCCTTCTATGTCGCTTTTTACCCCAATAGGGAAGGAGGATTCCATATCAAAATAGCCTTCTCCCTGAATTACCAGTTGATCGGCTCCGTTTAAAAAATACATATCGTTAGGGAAATTATCCAGAATATATCCGTCATAACCGTAATCAATTGCGCTGGTTGCTTTCTCCTGCATGAACGCTAACAATACTTGACGATGGAAATTATTAGTAGAATTGAATCCCAAACGAATTCTTTTTAACGTGTCTTTTTGTATTGGATCATTGGTATTTGTATCCCATGCGTTTTCAGCTTTGGCTTTAGCTTTGATTTTAAAAAGGGTGTTGGAAGTGGAGTCAATTTCCCTCTGAAACGCCCGTTGTCCATTATTAAAAATTACTGTTCCGCCACCGCCTGTTTTTCCATAGACAAAAAATCCTTGTCCCACTGGAATATGTTGCTTTGGAATTTTATTACTCAACCCAACACCACTGATCAAGTCTGGCACTACAGGTGGTAAACCGCCTGACAAATTGAGTACGGCGTAGCCACCTAAGTAATCTTTTAATACATGTGTATTATTATTGGAGGAATGTTCCCAAAAATAAATGGTTCCATCTAAACCAACGTCTTGAACTCGGTCTACTGAATTCAGATTGTCGTTTATAAAAGCATACGCATTTAGGGCGGATGGATAAGGATTTCCGGTTAGCAACAATTGTTCGGCACTGACGGTATTGGTCAATATCGTTCCATTATTCGGTTTTCCTACAAAGGTGTAATTTTGTGTACCCGAGGCCGAGCCGCTTCCTTTTAAGGTGAACCCTTGACCTACACGTAACGGGCTGGTTTCATTTATTTGAATCCAATTTGCGTAAGCACTGGCATTATTATCAAATTTATAAAGCCAATAACGCGCCATGCTAACTGGATTTGTTGGTGCTCCGTTGTATCCACTAACCCAAGTGATACTTGCTGGGCTTGCAGGATTAGTCCCATCTCTAAATACCCCATTTACAGTATAATTAGTATTGTTGGCTACGGTATTGATAGGACTTACCGGTGCACTCCAATAATTGTAGTTGTAAAAGTTGGATTGCCCTTGTTGATCTCTTTCGATAAAACCTGTACTGGCCACGTCTAAGGTACTCTCCGTTGTTTGCACCAATTGTGACATTCCGGTTAAGTCGATTGTTCCGTCTAATTTTAGATACCAGTCATTTTGTATCTTGGTATTGTTATTCATAACAATTTTTTTTTCGGTAGCTACCAGCATTCCTAAATCAATGTTGTTGGCCGTTTCGGTGATATCATGTTGAACCTTTACGATGGACCAGTCATTCTCCATAATGTCATTTCCTCGAATTTCTTTGGAAGGGCTATTGACTGCTGTTGCAAAACTTCCAGTTCGTTCCGTTAAAAAAGGTAATGGAGCTTGTTGAAGATAAATATTTTTATGATTGTAGATTTTTGTTCCACTAATATCAATTGTAGGAGTTGTCAAATCATCAATAATATCATCTTTATAATTGTCCATTCTGTAATATCGAAGTACGTTTGCAAAAGGCAGGGAAGCAGGAGTAGAGGCAATGTTTTTAGGCACGATCGTTCCTCTAATTTGTGAACTATTATCCTCAATTTCCTGATACACCATTCTTTGTAAATGTGGATCCGTCAGCGCAATATTGAATACACGTACTTCATCTATTTTTCCTTTAAAATAATTTGTGTTTGCAACTGGATTTTTTCCTAAAGTGAGAACTGATGGATCAGCAGCGATACTTCCTGACGCAGCTTGGGTTGCTACCAAAGCGCCATTGAGATAAAGTTTCAAATTATTTCCGTCATAAATCGTGGCTACATTGTACCATTGAGAAACATTCAGCGCTGTAATAAAAGTCGCTGTTGTCCCATTAACTATTGCTTCCAGTTTTTTGGCAGCAGTAACGCGAATTTGAAATTTATCCTGACCCACAACAACACCATCTGTTGAAAAAGCAGGATTCAAATTGATCCATGCCATTAAAGAAGCATTGGTTAAACCACCAAGAATAGAAGTACTTTGTCCGTAATCGTTTCGACCATCAAAATCAAGAAATAATTTGGTACGCAAATCCCTAGGAGAACCAAAATATGCGGTATTGGTATCAAAAGCATCCATAATTCCGTCTTTATCAATATCAGTAGCACCGTCAATAATACCATTACTGTTACTGTCCAAAATTTTGTAATCATAGATTAACAACGTATTTGAGATATCAAATATAAGTCCGTTAGATTTTACATCAATATAATTCGGAATTCCATCACCATCAGTATCCAAAAGATAATTCAGAAAAGGAGCAACTGTACTTCCTTGTCCCAAATTCCCGTATTGATTAACTCCGGTACCGTAATCGTAAATGTCTAGTATTCCATCGCCAAAAAGTTCCGAAGTTCCGTTGCCGTCAGTGTCTTTGCTCCTAAAAGTTTCCGTATCTAATCCGTCTCCTGTCGCGTCTCCGTTGATATCCCCATCACCATTAACAAAGCTTGCAGCTGCACTAGTATTTCCTGCACCGGATTCATCCACATCAAAAACACTATCATTATCACTGTCTAAATCCAAGTAATTTGGAATGCTGTCTCCATCCGAATCAAGTGCTACTAATGCCGCGCTTGGCTCGGCATTGTCATGCAATCCATTTCCGTTTGAATCGGCCCAAGCCACAGCAATCTTACCTTTACCATCGCTTAAATTTCCTAAACCCACTTCAATAATGTCTTCGATTCCATCATTATCGGCATCCAAATCAAACATATCCGCAACGCCATCATTGTCTAAATCACATAAGGTTTGTGAGATAAGTATATCATCCAAAGCGAGATCATTACCGCCACCCCCGGGAGCATTATTTTTGAATCGGATGATAAAAGCATTGATGTTTCCCAGATTAACGCTAGTGGTGAATTGTTGCCAGACTCCTTGAGAACAGCTATTGTCTAAAGTATTAGAGGAACATCTCCCAATGTCTCCAGTATTGAAAGAAGCTAGCGGATTATTGGACAAATCAAAAAATTCAACGGTTATATTGGGCAAAATTGAATTAGGGTACGTAGATGATGCCATGATATTTAATGCCCAAAAACTGTAGGTTATGGGCAGATTTGACAATATGCCTGTAATTGTAGTTTCATAAAACACACCCGGTTCAAAACTGGCATTAAATACTGCCATTCTTCCATTAATATCTCCTGTGGTATGATCTTCTCCATTGTACCAAGCTAAATCGCCATGAATATTTTCAGGATCGCTCGCTACGGTTCCCGTGATTTTGGAAACCACTGTGTATTCTCCATCATCTAATATTTTGCTTGTTTGAAAAGGACATGTTGCTGTATTAGAACCAACTATTCCGTCCTCATAACAATAGGTTGTTGTTGCATTATAGGCTGCAGTAAAGTCTGAAGTTCTACCGCCTGTTCCAAAGGTTTCATTAAGAAACTTATAATCTACTTTACGTCCCTTTGAACTATTGCAATTTATTTCCTCGGTAGCGTCCATAATACCGTCATTATCATCATCAATGTCAAAATTGTCGTAAACGCCATCTCCATCGCTGTCAAAAAAAGTTTGGATTCCCACTCCTTTAATCGCAAAATTGTATGGATTTTCATCAGAGTCATTGTTTATAATTGAAATTGTGGCAGTTTTTGTTCCTACAGTTTCAGGGTCAAAAGTAACAGAAAATGTAGCACTTGCTCCTCCAGCAATTGAAGTACTAGGGCTTGCGGTAAGTGTAAAATTAGCAGCATTAGTTCCAGAAATAGTTATGGAACCAATAGATAGGGCAAGATTCCCCGTATTTTGAATGGTGTATTTTTTTGTGATAGTTCCCGTACTGGTTTCCATTGACCCAAAATCTGTCCAATCTGTGGGACTCGGAGTGACGTCATCGTCAGTTATAGCTATAGTATTTCCAAGAATGTTTATTTCTTGAGGCGCCACCCAAGTAACAACTATTTTTCCATCAGCTCCAGAGCCGCCTGTTCTGTTAACTGATGATGTACGAAACGCACCACCACCGCCACCGCCAGGAATAATTCCCGGTAATCCATTATTACTGGTATTTGTGCCTGAGCCACCATTTCCTCCATTCAAAGGAGCTGTTGCTCCGGTTTGATTTGTAGCAGTAGTACCATTAGAAGCTGTCCCTGCTGATGAACCACCGCCTCCGCTAAATGTTCCACCACTACCTGCAGCACCGCTACCGCCATTAAAGCTTATATCGCCTATACAACCTGAAGTTAATCCTCCAATTGCTCCAGTTGTTGTATTATCTGCTACACTATTACCCCCTTTTGCTCGTAAAAGAATAGTTGGGACTAGTGAAGAAAATGAAGAATCGCCACCAGATGTATTTGATGTGCTTCCAGTACCTACAATATAAGTGTATTGTTCTCCTGGTATAACGGTTACTGTTTTTTTAGCATAAGCACCGCCACCGCCGCCGCCGCTAACTCCATTTGATGTTCTTGTACCTCCACTTCCCCCTCCTCCCCAAGCTTCAACTTTTAAGCTGGTAACACCTGTGGGAACTGTAAAAGTTCCAGAAGTGCTGTATGTTTGTGTTGTTTGGGAATAACCGTAAATTATAATAAATAGCAGATTGATTGTAAAAAACAGCTTTTTATTTATTGGAGTAGTTTTCTTCATAATTCAATCACAGTATTTAATTAATTATGGTTTAATTTTTCGTTGTAAAATGTTAAGCGCCGTAACACAAATATTTTCGAAAACTAAATTTAAATTAATCATTTGAAATAATCGGTTTAAATACAGATAAAGTCGATGAAATACATAAATAATAAAAAAATGTAAGTTTATTTTTAAGTTAATATAAAAGTCATTTTACTGTTACGTAATATTTATTTAAAGAATGAAACTACCATTTTTCAGATGATTTTATTTCTATTTTTTAATAACATTCCTGCTTTCGATTTGCTTGTATCAGGACTGTATTTTACAAAAAAAAATACTTCCCGATTAAAAGAAATCTTTTTGAAATTAAAGCGGAGTAAAAATTATTTTACGATAATTTTCTTGCTAATGTTTCCTTTAGACGTTTTGAGTTTCACAAAATACACAGCTGAAGTTTTGTTCTGAATAGGTATTTTAATGTTGGACTGCTCTTATTCCTTCACATCCCATGTAGAAATTAATTTTCCCTGAATGTTGTATAATGTAGCAGTTAACACGTTGTTATTATTGGCACTATTTTTAATATTTAACACATTATTTGAACGTAGAAAGAATACGGTAGTAGCGTTATCAGACATTTGATCTTTTGTAGCAAGACTTTTATCGGTGAAACGTAATGAGAAGTGCTCGTTGAAGGTTCCTTGCGGAAGTTCTATTTCGTAGACTTACTCTTTGATCCTACTGTAGGTATTAGTTTCATTGTCACGAATAAAAATATTGTGACTTTCGTCAAAATTTTCCAAACCATCCAAAACAAAAGATATTCTTCCTGTTGTGTTAGATTGAACACCAATAGCGTAGGAGGTTTCTATATCAAAATAAACTTCACCTTGTATTGTTAGCTCATTTTCCCCGTTCAACAAATGCATATCACTTGGAGAATCATCGATATTACAGGCATCGGAACCATCATTCATCTCATTATTTTCTTTTTCATCCATAAAAGCTGAAAGTACTTGTCCGAGAAAATTTTGATTGTAAAAATTGAAGCGTAAACGTACTCCATCGTATGTGTCATATGCTATTTTAGCATCACTATTATTAGTTCAATGATTTAAATCTTTAACTTTTGAATAAATTCTATACACAGTCTGCGATAAGCTGATATTATCCTCTTTAATAAACTCTCGTTGCCTATTATAAAAAGTTACAGTTCCAGCAGATTCAATTTTTCCAATCACAAAGAATCCTTGTCCTACTGGATTATATCTTTTCGGAAGTAATTTTGAGGAAGATACAGAACCACTTATAAAATCAACTCCTGTAGCACTTGGTTTTAAAACTCCGACTTTATTGTAAACTTTACAGCCATCTTGGAAAACACCTAAATTGTGCGTATTATTGGTTGAGTAATGTTCCCAGAATAGATTGCTCCGCCTTTAGCTCCATTAGTAATTGATTTTTCTACAGAACCAATGTTATCATTAATAAATTTATTAGTGTCCAATGCTGATCAATACGGATTACCTAGCAATAATAACTGATCGGAACCAGCAATATTTGTATTGTTCCGTAATCTGGTTTTTCTGTAAAGGTGAGATTTTGTGTTCCTGAAGTTTCTGGCCCTTGAAAAGTAGATCCTTTATAATAACCAAAATTTCACCAGTCAAAGCCATACGTTTCGATTAGATTTTCATTTGTGCGTTACCGTTTATAAAAAAGAGGCCATTATCGATATCGATAATAGCCTCTTTTTTATAAACGGTCGGGCTATTCGCTTCAAGTCCTCGTCCCGCCAAAAAAAAGGCGAGCCTGTGGGCTTTTCGCTGCTATCCCTAACGCGAACTTTATTAAGCCAGCATTCTTAGTTATTTCGAGCAATATTATGTTACCTTATATATAGGAGTGAAAAAGTACTAGTACAATATAATGTATCGGACAAAACCCTTGGTTAGTTTAATTATGTGCTTAGATGATGTCACGAAAGTAACTTCTGGACGAGCAAAGTGTAGCGATAAGCTATAAATAGTGCAATAATGTTTGAATTCATTAATATTGTATAGATAGGAATGGAAAGTAAAAAGCGATCTGTCCGCAATGAAATATGGGATTTTGACAAGAAAAGGAGTTTAACGTGTATTAGATTGTAGATTTGTTTAAAAAACTTGTTCTTTCAAAAAACATGATATCAGTTAGTTAAAGATAAAGTTAAGAAAAGGTCAAAAAAAAGTGTTTAAAAAGCTTGAATAACCCAATAAAGG